>JAXIPK010000049.1:0-2763 GCA_045402975.1 Acidobacteriota bacterium | reverse complement strand
TGGCCGGCGGCCTGCGCTTCGCGGTAGAAGCGCTTGAGCACGTCGGGGTTGCCGACCACGCTGGGCGACATCGTCTTCAGCGCCACCGCGCGCCCCAGGCGCGTGTCGATGGCCCGGTAGACCACACCCATGCCGCCGCTGCCCAGCTCGGCTTCGATTTCGTACTTGCCCAGTTTGCTGAGCATACCCGCCCGACAGGCTGCGTTGACGAGCGGACAACCACCCCGACAGCCCGTTGCGGCGATGCTAACACTCCGCGCAGGCCACTTCAACTTATGCTTGTGCGCCGCAGGCGCCATCTTCAGGTAGAATGGCCACATGCAGGAGCGCGACTTCTACCAGGAACGCACCGAAACCAAGCCCGCCCAGTTCACCTGCCCCCACTGCCGCACGCCCGGCGAGTACCAGGTGCGCTGGATGGTGCGCGAGAAGCGCAAGGAGCTTCCCCGCGGCGCCAACCCCGACGACCGCGCCCGCTTCGCCAAGGCCCGCTCCTATATGGTGCGCATGGACGAGATGTTCGCCTGCGTCCGCTGCCGCAAGCGCTTCGAAAGCCCTTCCCAGCAGTCCGTCGTCCTCATCTAGCATGGGAAGGGCGGGGCTTTAGCCCCGCCGCACAGAACGACTCCAATTCCTTCCACACTGCCGTAGGCTGTCGCGCAGGGCGAAGCCCGAAGCGGCATTCTCGTCTGTCAAGAGCTACAATCCCTGCATGACCAGGAACCTTTCAACCTTTTCCGCGATAACAGGATTGACTCACCCAAGGGAGACCGGCCCTTGAGCCCAAGGTCAGACGAGGAATTGATGCTCGACTTCAAGCGCGGCGAAGGGCGCGCTTTCGAAGAGCTCTTCGGCCGCTACAAGAACGCCATCTACGGCTACATCCGGCGGCGCGTGGGCGACCCAGGGCGCGCCGAAGAAATCACCCAGGATGTTTTCCTAGCGCTGGTGCGGCAGCGGAACGGCTACGAGGTCGAATCCACCTTCCGCACCTACCTCTACCGGATTGCGATGAACCGCGTGGTCTCCGAGTACCGCCGCAAGAAAGAGAACGACCCGCTGCCGGAAGCCCTGCCCGCCTCGGGCGGCGACCCCTTGGTGGTGCAGCAGGTACGCGAAGCGCTGGAGCGGCTCGAGCCCGAGCAGCGCGAAATCGTCACCCTGCGCGAGTACCAGGGCCTGAGCTACGACGAAATCGCCCGGGTGCTTGACGTCCCCGTCGGCACCGTCCGCTCGCGCCTGTTTCGCGCCAAGATGGCGCTCAGAGATTTGTTGGCCCCGCGCTGGTCGGAGCGCGAGGTCGAGGGAAGGTAAGGGCCATGGAGAAGCACGTCGTGGAAGCGGAAGAACTGCAAGCCTACCTGGACGGCGAGTTGGAAGCGGCTCGTCGGTCGGAAGTGGAGAAGCATTTGCACGCCTGCGCGGAATGCACCGCCGTGGTGCGCGACCTGAAGCAAGTGTCACAAACTCTGCAGCGCTGGCAAGTCGAGCCTGCACCCGCCACGCTGCGGCCACCCAAAGTAGATGAGCCGCGAGCGGCGATCCGCTGGACTTGGCCGCGATTGGTGCTGGCTTTCGGCGGTACCGCGGCTGTGCTTCTGCTGGCGCTGGCTGTCAGCATCCCGAACCTTCTGACGTCGCGCCAGCAGGCGCAGGCGCCGGGCGATATCCTCGTGCCGCAGCCACCGCCACCGCCTCCGGCGGCCAACGAGCAGCAGCGTGCCAACCGCGCGGCGACGAAGCCGGCGGCGAAACCTCCGCAACCGGCGAAGGAAGCGGACGAGTACCGCTCCCGTGAGATGGCGCGCAGGGCTCCCGCGGCAGAACCGTCGGAAGGCCGGCGAGACAACAGGATCCAGGAAGACAAGTCGGAAGCGCTCGATTCAGCGGCTCGTCAGCCGGCGGCGGCTACTCCGACGACTAGCACATTCGGGGCGCTCGCGGCACAGAAGCGCGCCGAGGTCGCCAATGCGGAAGAAGTCCGGCGGCTCATCGCCTACAACGTCGCCCTGGCGATTGAAGTGAAGGAGTTCGCCCCGGCGAAAGAAAAACTGCTGCAGGCGGTGGAGA
Organism: Acidobacteriota bacterium; assembly: GCA_045402975.1. Taxonomy (GTDB): domain Bacteria; phylum Acidobacteriota; class Terriglobia; order Acidiferrales; family 2-02-FULL-67-57; genus JACPRL01. The sequence continues at coordinate 693 of JAXIPK010000049.1, read as the reverse complement.
AGTCCGGCGGCTACGTCGGCGAAGCCAGCACCGCCGAGACGCCCGGCCAGCCGCAGCGCGCCGACTTCACCCTGCGCGTGCCGGCCGAGAAGCTCCCGGCGCTGCTGGCCGAGCTGCGCCGGCTGGGCCGGGTGCAGAACGAGCAGCTCTCCACCGATGAAGTCACCGAGCAGGTGGTGGACCTCGAAGCCCGCCTCCGCAACTCTCGCAACACCGAGCAGCGCCTCATCACCGTGCTCAACGACCGCACCGGCAAAGTGAAGGACATCCTCGAGGTCGAGCGCGAGATTGCCCGCACCCGGGAGGAAATCGAGCGCATGGATGCGCAGCGGCTCAACCTGATGAACCGCGTCCAGCTCGCCACCGTGCAGGTCGCGCTGCTGGAGGAATTCAAAGCCCAGCTCCAGCCCACGCCCATCGGCACCTGGACGCGCCTGAACAACGCCTTTGTGGATGGCTACGAAGATTTCGTCGGGATGTTCGTTGACCTGGCGTTGTTCTTCGCCCGCCACGGCCTCTCGCTTCTCTTCTGGTTCGTCCTGCTCTACCTCGCGTGGCGCCGCCTCAAGCGCTCCCTCTTCCGTCTTGTCGGAGCCGTGCAATTCTCCAGTTAGTCTTGGGAGGGCACGACTTCAGTCGTGCCGAAATCCGGGCTTTAGCCCCTGAGGTTCCATTCCTTCTTGTCATCCTGAG
>JAXIPK010000323.1:0-2323 GCA_045402975.1 Acidobacteriota bacterium | reverse complement strand
GTGCGCAGCGTCGTGGTGGCGGCTTCAGCGCGCATCCGCTCGACCGCGGCGGCGCTGGCGCAGGTGGACGTGCTGGCGAGCTTCGCTGAGCTGGCGCGCGCCCGCGGCTACGTGCGCCCGGAGTTCAGCGATTCGGGCGAGTTGCTGATTGCCGGCGGGCGTCACCCGGTGGTCGAGCGGCTGGGGGAAACGCGCGGCGAGCGCTTCATCCCCAACGACACCTATCTCAACGAATCGACCGACGTCATCCTCATCATCACCGGGCCCAACATGGGTGGCAAGTCAACTTACCTGCGACAGGTGGCGCTGGTGTGCGTGCTGGCGCAGATGGGCTGCCCGGTGCCGGCCGAGCGTGCCCGCCTGCCGGTCCTCGACCGCATCTACACTCGCATCGGCGCTTCCGACAATGTGGCGCGAGGCCGTTCCACGTTTCTTGCCGAGATGATTGAGACCGCCACCATCCTCAACACCGCCACGCCGCACAGCCTGATTCTGCTCGACGAGGTCGGCCGCGGCACGGCGACCTTCGACGGGCTGGCCATCGCCTGGGCGGTGGTCGAATACCTCCACGCCCACGTGCGCGCCAAGACGCTCTTCGCCACGCACTACCACGAGCTGACCGAGCTGGCCGACCTGCTGCCGGGCGTGAAGAATGTTCACGTCGCGGTCAAAGAAGCGGGCACGGAGATTGTTTTTCTGCATCGGGTCGAGCCCGGGAGCGCCGACAAGAGCTACGGAATTGAAGTCGCCAAGCTGGCGGCGTTGCCGCTGGAAGTCATCGAGCGTGCCCGCGAGGTGCTGCAGCGACACGAACAGCGCGAAGAAGTGGTGAAGGAAGAGTTGTCGCCCGGCGCCGCGGCGCAGCAACTGGCATTGCTCACGCCGCTCGATCAGAAGATTGTCGAGACGCTTCGCTCGACTGATCTCGACCGGCTGAGCCCGCTCGAGGCTCTGAATTTGCTGGCCGAGCTCAAGAAGCAACTGGGTTGATGATGCGCGTCGTCGGATTGATGTCAGGCACCTCGGCGGATGGGATTGACGTCGCCTTCGTGCGCATCAGCGGGCGCGGGCCAAGTCTCAAAGCGGAGTTGGAAAAGTTTTGCACGCTTCCCTACCCTGTTGCTGCGCGGCGTGCCATCTTGCGCGTGGCCAACGCCAACCGCGAGCGAACGGTCAGCGTGGCGGAGATCAGCCAGCTCAACTTCTTGTTGGGCGAGCTGTTTGCGGAGGCGGTGACCCGTGCCGCGCGGCGCTTCCGTATTCGACTCAGCAGCATTGACCTCATCGGGTCGCACGGGCAGACGGTTTTCCACCAGCCGACGCCGGAGGTGTTCGCCGGGCGCCGCGTGGTCTCGACACTGCAACTGGGCGAGCCGCAAATCATCGCCGAGCGCACCGGCATCCCGGTGGTCGCCAACTTCCGTCCGCGCGACATGGCCGCCGGCGGCCAGGGTGCGCCGCTCGTGCCCTTTGTGGACTACCTGCTTTATCGCCACCCCCGCCAAGGGCGCGTGGCGCTCAACATCGGAGGCATTGCGAACGTGACGGTGATTCCAGCCGACGCGCGACCCGAGCAGGTGATCGCGTTCGACACTGGCCCGGGCAACATGGTGATTGACACTGTGGTAGAGCAAGCAACTCGGGGTCGCCGGCATTTTGATCTAAACGGAAGGTTTGCGCGGCGGGGTAGCCCGGTTGAGCCTCTGCTGCGGCAATTGCTGCGGCATCCGTACTTCAAACGTCGCCCGCCGAAGAGCACGGGCCGCGAAGAGTTCGGCCGCGCCTATGCATTGGAGTTTCTGCGCCGAGCGGGCCGCGCCTCAGCCATGGACAAAGTTCGCACGGCGACCGAGTTGACGGTGCGCAGCCTGGCGGACGGCTTCCGCCGCTTCATTCTTCCGCGGGCGCGGATCGAAGAAGTGATTGTCGGGGGCGGCGGCGCGCGGAATGGGTTCTTGATGGCGCGGCTGCGGGAAGAGCTGCCAGGCTTGCCTTTCGTTGCCGCAGGGAAACTAGGAGTGGACGAAAAAGCCAAGGAGGCCTTCGCTTTCGCTGTGCTGGCCTACCACACCTGGCACGGCTGGCCGGCGACGCTGCCCTCGGCGACGGGGGCAAGGCGGACCGTGATTCCGGGGAATCTGTCGCTGTAGGCTGGGGGGTTGGGAGGACTCATGTCACGCTGGTTCTTTACTTCAGTTGCAACGGTGATGCTGGCAGGGACTGTAATCTTCGCACCCCTTGCGGAGGCTCAGGACACACCGGCACAGCTCAGGGCTACAGCAAGGCACATGACCCTTTCGGAGATAACGGTGCTGGCCAAGCG
>JAXIPK010000243.1:0-1756 GCA_045402975.1 Acidobacteriota bacterium | reverse complement strand
GGCGGAGAAGGAGAGGCCGCCGCTGTGAGCGAGGAGGGCGATCTGTCGAGCCTGATGGGGCTACTGGCGAATGATGTTGCAGAAAATGCCAGACGACGACGCGGTCGCTGAGATTGCACACGCGCCGGGCGGCACTCGACGAGCGGCAAGCTGGATTGCCGGACTGTGTGAGCGTCGCATTAGTGGCTAATTTGGGTAATCTTTCCAGAAGGTTTCCCATTGGTGGCGTTGGCTGAGGAAGAGAGCCCGGAGGTGGCAGAGGGCGTTGCTGCCGGGGGAGCCCCAGCGCATGCCGCTGCCGGCAAGGCGGTTGTTGACGACGGTTTTGCAAGCGCTCTCCACGGGGCCGGAGCCGATCTGCCAGCCTTGGCTCAGGTAATTCGGATAGTCCATCTTGTGCTCGTGGTTGCGGAAGTAGTTCGTCTCGCGGCGATGAACTTCGCGCACCGCGTCGCTTCTCGTGCTCACGTCGAGCGCTTCCAAGCTGGCGCGCACGGCCGCGCCCCCTGCGGTTTTCAGTTGATGGCAGCGCTCGTCAAGCCACTGCTTGCCCTCCGCACTTTCCTCTCCATACAGCGCCTGGCGTAGCTCCACCAGATGCTCCTTGGCGTGCCAGAAGTCCAGAATCACGGTCGCCAAGGGGAAGTTCTTATGGAAGAAGTCTTCCAGACCCGAACCGCCATCCGAGAGCGCCAGTTGCTGCTCGGCCTGGTCCCAGCCGACCTGAGCGGCCTGACCGCGAAGCTCGCTGCCGAGGGCGTCCAGCTCGTAAAAACCCGCTAAATACCGCACTTGATGCGGCGCCGACGCGCAGCGCCTGTGCAGCGTGCGGTCCGCGCCGCGCGGATTGTAGATCATCGCCACATAGGCCATCCGCCCCTCGGCGGCAGCTCCGCCAGCGCCTTGCTGACGCACTCCCGTGGCATCGATGCTGACATACGCGCAGCTCCGGCCCTGCGCGTCACGCTCCCACTCCCAAGGCTCCGGCTCGCCGAATTTCACGCGCTGCTCAAGCAGCTTGCGGAGCCGCTCGCCAGCGCCTTCCGTGACCCGCTCCACGGTCGATTCGCTCAGCCGCAGTCCACAGGCCTTGCGGAGCGTTCGTTCGCTCACCTCGGCAAAGCTCGACTGCACACCGAGCATGCTGACCACCTCGCTGGCGGCCGAGGTCAGCCGCGAAGCGCCCAGCCCCAAGGTTCGTTCCCAGGGCAGATGGCCTTCCCCACAGCTGCGGCAATGGTAATAGCTGCGCACCAATTCCAGCTCTCCCAGCAAGCTGACAAACCGCTTGGATCGATGCGCGACGAACTTCGCATCGCCGCCACAATGGGGACAGACGCAGCTAGCACCTGCGTAAGAGCCCCTTTTTTTGCCGCTCGTTGGCGGCTACTTCCAGGGCTTGGGCTCCCAGCTCATGGACTCGATCCCGGACCTCATACTCGTTGGCCCCGAATAACTCCGAATCCGCCTTCGATGCCAGGGCCTTGGCCATCCGCAGCCGCTCCTGTTCAAACAACGGCCCCAAGCGCTCGTAAAGCAACTGTTCTTCCGCGGTCAGATTCTGGTCCAGGCTCATAAGCACCTCCGTGGTTCAACTGCCAAACATCCCCCCTTTTGGAAATGCATTTCCATTAGACCCAATTTCGCACCACATTGGTGACGCTCACACTCAGCTGCGGTGACGCAAGTGCCTGGCGAGCCAGCACTTGGTGAGAATGCGCCGCCGGCGCCAACCGAGCCGAAACCGGCTGTCAGC
>JAXIPK010000095.1:0-4095 GCA_045402975.1 Acidobacteriota bacterium | reverse complement strand
CGAGTTGACGCTCGAAGTCAGCGCCGGCCGGGAAGCGCCGCTGCCAGACCTGACGAGCAAGCTCCAGCGTGGCGTCGAGCTCGGGCACGGCGCGCCCCGTGGGAAGCAGGAGCTGCTGCCGGTAGAGCGTGGCGTACAGCTTCGCCAGCACTTTCTCCAGCTCCGGGCCCTTCACCGGTTCGTTGGTGAGGACGTATTGCAGCGGTTCCCGCAGGACCGCCAACGAGCCGAGATCCCCAGGCCGCGCCGCGATGAAGTCCTGCAGGCGCGCCTGGTGTCGCCAGGCCTCCAGCCGCCGGGTAAATTCCTGCTGCTGCGCCGCCGTAGGCTGATCCTCGGGCACTCCGAGGCGCCCCCGCATTGTCCCCCGCACCTCGTTCACCTGACCGCAGAGCGCCCGGCCGCCCTCGGCCCGCAAGCTTTCAAACTGAATGCGCGCCAGTTGTTCTTCCACGCGCCCGGGGCGCACCAGCGGGTTGAGCACGCGCTGGTCGGCGCGGTCGAGCAGGTCTTCGCGCAGCGCCGGGTCGAAGTAGAGGTCGGACTCCAGCGCCATGCGCAGCTCTTCGATGCCCAGCCGCGAGCTGCGGTCGACAAAATAGGTGAAGCCCTTCTTGTTCGCCGCCCAGCTCACCACGTGATAGGGAATCCGCTCATAGCCCAGCATCCCGGTGGTGATGGCCAGCCATTCCCTGGTCAACACCATCATCTCGTAGCCGCTCTCGCGCCGCCGCGGGTTGCCGGGATCGAAGAAGTCCACCACCACGATGGGCCGCAGCGCCAGGCTGGTCTGGAAAGTGTAGAGCGCCAGCGGAATCAGCTCGTCGGGATTCTCGCGCGCCAGCCGCTGCACTTCCGGGTGCGTGTGCGGGTTGTAGCGAAGGTCGAATGGATTCGCCACCGACCACCAGCCGGGCTCGGGAAGACCGCCCAGGCTGGGGTCGTAGTAGAGCACGCCCCCGATGGGGAAGCGGTCGCCGTTGGCGGTGAACCGGTAGATGGGCTGGTAGCGTAGCTGGTGCTCGTTGGCCGCGCCCTGCATCCACGAGGAAGTCTTGCCCAACTGCACGCGCACCGAGCTCTCGTAGTCGTACACCAGCTCCATCCCCTCGGCGTGCGTCAGGAAGCGCCCGAAGAACGACCGGTTGCGCAGGGCGTGGAAGCGAAGGTCATTGAGCGTGGCCACCCACTGTGAATCGCGCTCGGAGTTGAACTCCAGGTCGTTCAGCCACTGCAGCCCCACATAGGCGCGCTGGAACTTCCGCTCCTCGCGGTCGTTCCGCCGGTGCAGATAGCTGCGGTAAACAAACTGCGCCGGATTGATCACGCTCGCCCACGACAGCCCACGCTGCAGTCCGCCCCAGAATCCGTCGCCCATTGACGACCGGCCGAGGTTCGCCAGCGTCACTACCGGACTCGGAACCCGCAGCCGCGCCTTCTCCGGATTGCGCTGGATGGCGCCCAGGTCTTCCTCCAACTTGATCAGGTCTTTCTCCGATGCCTTGGGAGCGCCGGCGGGGATGGGGAAGAAAGCTTGCACGTGCCTCCAGCCACTGGCCGACCCCGGCCCGAAAACCCAGTAGGCTATCCACTGGCCCGGCTCCGTCCCCAGGGTGCGGTCGAACGCCAACGCCGCGAACGGATGAAAGTGTTTCTGGCCGCCCTCCTCGCTCTCCGAGCCCAGCAAGAGAAGCTGGATGTCCGGCGCGGTGGCGCCGTCCTGGCAGGCGTAGAGCTCGCGCTGGACCACGACTGTGGCGCTGTCCGGAGTGAGCAGCCGTCCTCGCGGCGGCGGCACCACCTTGCCCGTGCTGGCCGCGACCGCGGAGGGAGAGAAAACTGGAAGAAGGGACGCCACCAGCAGTACTGCCGTCGCCTTCACACTGGCCGAGCAGAGTCTCATCCTGCTGGTGTCAACACGTCTGGCCATTTTACCTCAACTCTGCGAACCCCACCGTCGCCTTCGGATGGTAGTCGGACAGTACTGCCCCCACGGGTTCGCAGCTACTGTCAGAAGTGACAGCCGGGCGTGAAAGCCCGTTCGCTCTTGCCCTCTTGTTGATTAGTTGCCCAGAGCCGGGGAAGGGTTAGCCGCCGGACCCACGGCCGCAGCCTCGGCCTCACTGCGCAGGGCGGCCCGGGCCAGGATCGCGGGCCAGATTTCTTCCCGCGCCCGCAGCAGGTCTTCGACGAAGTCAATCTCAATCCACGGCAGGCCTTCGATGGGCACGGCGTGGAGCGGGCGCTCGGCGGCCAGCGCGTTGAAGCCGTAAGGCGCGAACTGTTTCTCCGCTCCCGCGGCGAGCAACTCTTCTACCTTGTCAAAGAGAGCCTGCGCGCCCGCGGCCGAATACTTCAACACGCCGACGTTTTCCGCTTGGGCGCGCTCGGGCGCCAGCGACTTGCCCAAAGCGACGATGCGCTCGCCCTCGAGCTCCACCTTCATCTCTTCGGCTTCAAACCGCTCGCGGCGCTCCACCGCCAGCGCGTCGGCGTGCGGTGAGGCCAGCACTCGCCGGAGAATCTCCGGGTCGAACAGCACGTCGGCGTTCAGCAGCACAAACCCATCCTGAGCGTGCTGGCGGGCCAACCAGAGAGAATAGAGGCTGTTGGTCTCGGCGTGGCGCGGGTTGAGAAGCAGGGAAGCGCGGCCAGCCAGCTCGGCCTCCACAGCTTCAGCGCAATAGCCGGCGACCACCACGACGGATTCCACTCCGTTGACGCGCAGCGCGTCGAGCTGATGGTCCAGCAGGCTGCCGGTTCCGACGCGCAGCAGGCACTTGGGCTTCTCCGCCGTCAGCGGTCCCAGTCGTCCGCCGCGGCCGGCTGCGAGGATGATGGCTACAGGCACGGGCTGATTCTGTCGCAGGGGGATTGCTCTGGCAAGAAGTATTCCTACGGCTGGGCGGGCTTGAGCTTCACGCGGTAGTCGCCATTCTCCAGCATCACCGTGGTGGTGCCGAAGAGCAGGATCTCGTTCACGCTCTCGGTGCGGTCCGGCAGCCAGAAGGGCCCCACCTTCTTGAAGGTGCGGGTCACGTCCACCGTGCGCGTCCAGAACGACGGCCGCTTGACCACCCGGCCCTCCGCCCGCACCACGGCGTAATCCTCCGCGTCCACCCAGATGTGCCCGCGGATGAGGAAGGTGTCTTCCCGCTTGGGATTGACCTCGAGCTTGTACGCCGGCCGTCCTTTCAGCGTTTCCTGACCCGCCAGGCGAAAATCGTAGTTCTCCGCCGTCAAGGCGCTGCGCTGCCGGTTCTCCGGCTGCACCGATTCCTTCTCGCCGTCCAGCATCTTGCTGAAGACCTGTTTGATGAGAAAGGCCGAGCCTTCCTGCGAGCGCGTAGTGAAGGTGATCTCCGACGGCGCCTGGTAACGGACCTCCACCTCCATCTTGCTCCCCTTCTTGGTCAGCTCGTTGTTCAGTTGATAGCGCCGCACCACCTGCCAGCCGCCCAGCCGCTCGTCCCGGCGGTGGTTGGCCTCCTGAAGCCGGGCGATGATTTCTTCCGCCGTCGGCGCCGCCGTGGCGCCGTTCGCGCTCTGCGCGCAGGCGTCGAGCCCGCCTGCCGCCAGACACAACCCCATCAGCAGAGTCACCCGGATTCGAGCGGAGAGTATGCTTGTCGGGGGTTCTCGCACGAGCTTTAGAAATCGATGCGGAAGATGCCGCGGTAGATTCGTCCGCGGGAGTTGAAGAAGCCGCCGGCGTTAAAGGCGTCGATGTTTTCCTGCACGTCGCGCGGGTTGAAGTGGTCGAGGAGGTTGAAGATGCGGATGCCCAGCCGCACGGTGCGGATCTTGCCCTTTACTTTGAACCGGAGATCCTTCCAGAACTGCGTGTCGAAGCTGGCGAAGACCGGCAGACGCCCGCCCTGGTTGCGGGCGCCGACGAAGTTCTGCTCTTCGTCCAGCAGGGAGAAGGGGAAGCCGGAGTGGATATCGAGCACAGGCGCCCACCACACGCCGTAGAGCAGCTTGACCTCGCCCCACACCAGAAAACGGTCCGGGACGTCCTGGCGCAGCCGCGAGCGCTCGTTGGCGCGGATGAGCGGATCCTCGTAGTTGCCGAAGTACTCTTCATAGACGTTC
>JAXIPK010000345.1:0-3056 GCA_045402975.1 Acidobacteriota bacterium | reverse complement strand
GGTGGGAGCCGACGCCGTGCAGCAGGCGCCGGATGAAATGACCCGGCGAACGATGACGCTGCTGCTGGAGTGGATTCAGGGCGGTGAGATGGTGGCTGTCTACGCGGTCATCGTGGTGCTGGCGCTGGTGTTCATCGTCGTGGGCGTGGGCCTGTGGCGGCTGCGTCCGTGGTCGCGCGTGCTGACGCTGGGGCTGATGGCGCTGCGGCTGTTGCTTCTGCTCCCGGGGCTTATTTTTTCGTTGGTGCAGTTTGAGCCGCTCCTGCTGACCGGGCAGCTCGTCTTTGCGCTGCTCTACGCCTGGATTGTCTGGTATCTCTTCCAGCCTGAAGTGAAGCGCGCCTTCGGCATCGCTTAGTGATGAGACTCGCTAGCTTCTTCAAAGACACACGGTTCGTGGGATTCGTCGCAGCGTTCAACCTATTGGACGCAGTTGTCCTGCTGGCCATGTGCGGCTTGTTTGTGATGTACCTGCGAATGGGTGTCGAGCTGCCTCGACCCCGAACCGGCGAAGTGGTGTCAGATACGGCAGCCGGCGCACTCTTGCCCTTTGTCTGGCTCAATGAATTCGTGGGCACGACAGTTGTTTTTGCAGCCGCAGCGCTGCTGGCGGCAATTTTGGTGATGAGCACCATCGGGTTGGTGCGCCGGCGGAATTGGGCACGCCTGCTAACTATTGCCACAATTCCCTTGCGACCTGTACTTGTATTCAGCGTTTCAGTCGCATTGTCGCGGACTTCCACTGACATGGTTGACAGATTCGGACCCAGCTTCGCATTTCTCGTGGTCTACGCCTGCATTGTCTGGTATCTCTTCCAACCCGAGGTGAAGCGCGCCTTCAGGGCCGCGTGAGACAGGCAGGACACAAGGTCCTGCCCTACACAAGAACGGAAGAAAAAGAAACGGCAGGGGTGGGGCCCCTGCCGTGGAGTGTGAGACTACTTTCCAGTCCTAAATCAGGTGCAGGACTTTGAAGGCCGGCAGAAGCGGCTGCAACTGGTCGGCCAAGTGAATGGCGCGCCAGCGCTGCTCCTGGTCGGGGTTGAGCAAGTCCATCACAGCCGCCAGGAAGTTCTCCTGGGCTTGCTGAACAAGCTGCTTCAACTGGTGAATCTCGATCACGAGTTGCCCGATTTCTTGCGCCGAGCCGCCGGTTTCCAGCAGATTGCGAATCTGCGCTTCCTTTTCCACGATCATCTGCAGCAGCGGCCCCACGGCCTGCTGACGCTGCTGAAGAAGATTGCGCAGCGTCATCGCCTGGTCTTCCGACAACTGCAGAAAGCGGACGACGACGCGGAATGCATCCTGAAGGTCTTGCGGGTCCAGCGATCCACCCGGGACGCTGATGTTTACGGTTGTCAGCCCTTCAACCGAAGGCGCGCCGGCCACGGTCAGATCCGGGTCGATCTTTGAGTCCTGCTCGATCGCCGGGACGGTTACCGATATCGGCGCCGCCGGCTTCAGCACCGGAGAAGTTACCCCTCGGGGCTTGGGCGCAGTCTTGATCAGCACATCGTCCTGCGCCTGAGCGAACCCCACAAAAAGAATCACTGCCACTGCGATTATCCCCACGCTCCCTCTGCGCTTCATGTCTGCTAGCCTCCCACCAGAATTGGTTCTTGCCCTCTCCCCGCTCAAACCCGCACCCTAAAGAAAAGTTGCGCCGGTCGGAAAGAATGTCAATCGCTCTTGCTGGCTTCTTCTTTCTTGTCCGCCTTCTTCTCGGCGGGCGGCTCGATGCCCAGCAGCCACTTGTTGAACCAGTTCAGATTGCGCTGCAGGGCGTCGCGGATGAGGCGCGGCTCCTGGATGCCGTGCGGCTGGCGCGGGTAGACCACCATCTCGGTGGGCACGCCCACATCTTTGAGCGCCTGGTAGAACTCCTCACCCTGCGAGAGGGGCACGCGGCGGTCTTCCTGGCCGTGCTGGATGAGCGTGGGCGTCTTGGCCTGATTTACAAAGCGAATGGCCGAGTGCTTCAGGTAGAGCTCGGGGTCTTCCCACGCCCGCGCGCCGAAGTAGGCTTCTTGAAACGGCGGGATGTCGGTGGTGCCGTACATGGAAACCAGGTTGGAGAGCCCGGCGCCCATCGAAGCGGCCTTGAAGCGCGTGGTCTGGCTGACGACCCACGACGTCATGTAGCCGCCATAGCTCCAGCCCATCACGCCCATCTTGTCGGCATCGGCCACGCCTTGCTTGATGAGCTCGTCCACACCGGCCATGATGTCCTTGTAGTCGCCGTAGCCCCAGTCTTTGACATTGGCCTGGCGGAACTTCTCGCCGTAGCCGCCGCTGCCGCGCGGGTTGGGCATGAACACCACGTAGCCCTGATCGGTGAACGCGAAGATGGGATAAGCGCCGCGGCGCGGCGTGAAGGTGGTCTGGAAAACGCCCGCCGGCCCGCCGTGGATTACGACCAGCAGCGGGTAGCGCTTGCCGGCCGCGAAGTCTTTCGGCTTCGCCACCAGGCCTTCAATTTCCATCCCGTCGAAGGACTTGTAGCGCAGCACCTCGGTCTTGGGGGCGACGCCGACGAAGTCGGCGTTTACGCTGGTGAGCTTGTCGAACTTCTTGGCTGCGAGGTCGAGCCGGTAGACTTCTTCGGGCGTCTCCGGGTCTTCGAACGTCGTAACAATGAAGCGGCCCTTGGCGTCGAGGTCCCAGTCACCGGAAGCTTTGCCGCGGTCGTGGTCGCTGAGCGCTTCCCACTTGCCACTCGCGACCTCGATGCGGAAGAGCCGGCTGGCGACGCCCTGACCGGCGTCGAAGTAAATCCACTTGCCGTCAGCGGACCAACGGGCGTCCTCCGGCTCCTCGTCAAACGACTCGGAAAGGTTGCGCAGGCCGCTGCCGTCGGGCTGCACCAGCCAGAAGACGCCGTTGCCGTGCCAAGCGTCGCGGCCGAAGGAAGAGGTGAAGACAATCCAGCGGCCGTCGGGGGAGAAGCGCGGCTGGGTGTCGGCGCCGGCGCGGGTGATCAGGGCGCGGATGTTGCCGGAACTGAGCTCCAGCAGCTTCACGTCGGCGTTCGTGAAGTCGGGCACGCGCGGGGTGGG
>JAXIPK010000256.1:0-6117 GCA_045402975.1 Acidobacteriota bacterium | reverse complement strand
GGCATGGTGTAGAGGAGCTTGGAGCAGAGCTGCTCGACCGCATCATCGAGCAGCGTCAGGTCGACAGTACCTTTGCCCAGGATTTTCTTTCCCTCCTCGCGGGCGCTGCCGACCTTCCACTCGCCCAGCACCACGCGGCCGAAGTCGTCCAACATGCGGTCGGTGACCACCAGCGGGTTGGCCACATACTGGCCTTCCACTTTCAATGCCGGCACGAGGTGCGTCAGCCCGCCCAGCCAGTAGAAGCGGTGTGCGCTCCAGGGGTCGCAAAGCGTGCCGCTCATCATGGCGCGCTCGATGCCGACGTAGAGCGGCAGGAAGTCGGTGGAGCCGCCGTCGGGCGCCGAGCCGTGCTTGGGCCCCGCCTGGCTGAACACCGCCAGGTCGCTGGCGATGGAAAAATCGCAGGCCATGCCCACTTCCTGACCGCCGCCGACCCGCATCCCGTTCACGCGGCAGACCACGGGCTTGTCGCAGTGCAGCACGGCGCTGACCATGTCGTTGAACAGCCGCATGTACTGACGGTACTCGCCCGGCGCGCCGGCGTAGACCTCGGCGTACTCGCGCGTGTTGCCGCCGGCGCAGAAGGCCTGCGTGCCGGCGCCGGTAAGCACCACGGCGACCGCGGCGCGGTCGTTGCTGGCCATCCGCAGCGCCAGAATGATTTCCTTGATCATCTCGGTGGTGTAGGCGTTGTGCTCCGCCGGGTTGTTGAGCGTGATCCAGACGTTGTGCAGGCCCTCCACCGGCGCGCCTTCGCGGTCGAGCACCGGCCGGTGCTCGAACAGGATCTCGCGCGGCGAGAACGATTCGACCAGGTTGTGGCTCTTCACTGTCTGTTCCTCCACTTTCGTTGGCACGGCATCCTCCTACGGGACCAGAATCGCCCGGCGCTTGATGCGACGCTGGGCGACTTCTTCGAAAACCTTGGCGGCCTCGGCGAGCGGATGTCGCTCGATGTAGGGCTTGAGGGCGACCTTGCCGTCGAGGACCAATTGCAGCGCCGCGGGGTAGTGCTCCGGCGGGCAACCCCAGTTGCCTCGCGCAGTGGCATCGAGCGCCATCAGGTTCGAGAGCCGCAGCTCGATCTTTTCCGGCGTGAAGCCCACCACTGCCAGATAGCTGCCGGGCTCCAGCAGCCCGAACGCGGTCGCCTGTCCAGCGGGTGTCCCGCTGGTTTCGAAAATCTTCAGGCCGACGTTCCGGCGCGCGCTCTGCTTGGCGAACGAACGAACCGCCGACTTGAGGTCTTTGAAGCCGGCTTTGGCATCGAGTGTAAGCGACGCTCCGTGTCGCGCCGCCAGCTCGAGTCGTTCCGGGTCGGTGTCAATCGCCGCCACCGCCGCGCCGCGAGCCGCCGCAATCTGCACCCCGAAGCCGCCGACTCCGCCGACGCCGACGAACACGGCTACATCGTCGGCTGAGACCTCCGCGCGGCGGATGGCCTCGAAAGGCGTGGTCACCGCATCGGCGACCACGGAAAGCATCTCGAGCGTGAGGCCGGCCGGCAGCTTATCGGGAATCGGGCACAGCCCGCGCGCCGGTACCCTTGTGTGGGTGGCAAAGCCTCCATCTCCATCGTTGCCGGGCATGAACTGCTGGGAGCAAATCGTGGCGCGGCCCGCCCGGCAGGCCGCGCAGGCGCCACAGGGAATTACAGCGGGCACCAAGACGTTCTTGCCGAGCCATGCGGAGGCTCGCTCCCCGGCCGCCACCACCCGGCCGGCGATCTCGTGCCCGAGGACAAGCGGCAGCGGATGGCGCGTCGGGACTCCGTCGAAGGCGAAACCTACGTCTGTATGGCAGACGCCGCAGCCGGCCACCTGCACCACTACTTCGTCGGGTCCAGGCTCAAGGGGCGGCAGTTCCTGCCGCTCGAGCGGCTGGCGACGCGCCGCCAACCAAAAACCGTAAGCGCCAGTCGTAACCGCCACCGGGTTCCTCAGCCTCCTGCTACACCAACTCCTGCCCCTAAAGGGGCAAGCCGGAGGCCTACTTGTGGAGAAATCTTACAGTGGCAGTAACCGCTTGGTTATAAACAGGATAGTCTTACACGGCAGACCGCTTTTTGGCCCGCTCGTGCAAGCTGCCATGGGCCATATTCCGCGCCCGGCGGCAAAAACCCTCTCCCGTTCCAAGCCCTCTAGGAGCCGCAGAGAATGCGCTCCGCCTCGTCGTGGTCGGCCTCCATCACCATTGAGATGCCGCTGCGGGAGGCGGCCCCAACTCGATCGCCGGTGCAAGTTGGGAGACGCGGGAGAACAGAGGGTAGGGCGGGTGCGCGCGCCGCGGCATGAAGGGGCTGATGATCCCGACGAAGGCGACTCGCGCCTTGCGCGCCATCTCGTAGTCGGCCTGGGTGTCGCCGATGTAGAGGGCCTGACGCGGTCGGATGCGCAAGGCCCGAAGTGCAATCTGCAATCCCTGGGGCGACGGCTTGCGGTGAACCACGTCGTCTGCGCAGACCACTACGTCGAAGAATGACCGAATCCGGGTTCGCTTCAGATCCGCCAGAACTCTCTTCTTCGACCCGCCGGTTACGATTCCGAGGCGGTAGCTCTTCTGGAGCCGCCGCAGCGTCTTCGCCGCGCCGGGCAGTAGCCGCGGCGGATGCTTCCGCACGTACGCACGCCAGTGCAGGCTGGCCTCATCCCAGGATTCTCTCGGCAGGCCCATGGCACGGTAGGTTTCCCGCCAGTCGGGCGTGTAGATGGCGACGAAGCGCTTCTGGGTCAGCTTGATTCCGTAGCGAGCCAGCGTGGCTCGAAAGGCGCGGTAGTGCGGAACGAACGAATCCAGAAGAGTGCCGTCGAGGTCAAACAGGATCGCTTTGAGTCGAGGCTTCTTCAACGTCAGCGGCGCAGCGCGCCCGGACACTACAAGAGAAGTAAAGCTGTTGCAAGTCACGCCGCGACTGGGTATCCTCTCGCCGCTCACCCGAGTACAGAACAATGCCATCGCCCCGCATCGCCGTTGTCGGCAGCGCCAACATCGACCTGACGACTTTCGCCAACGCATTTCCCCGGCCGGGTGAAACCATCTTTGGTGACCACTTTGATCTCGGCTTTGGCGGCAAGGGCGCCAATCAGGCGGTCGCCGCCCGGCTGTGCGGCGCCGCGGTCTCGATGGTGGCGCGCGTGGGCGACGACCTGTTCGGCCCGGCGACGCTCAAGAACTTCGAATCGTTCGGAATCGATTGCACGCAGGTGAAGGTGGTCGCGGGAGTTTCTTCCGGGGTCGCGCCTATCTTCGTCGAGGAGAGTGGGCAGAACCGCATCATCGTCGTCAAAGGTGCCAACGACCGGCTGCTTCCGGAGGACGTGTCCTCCGCTGTCCTGAAGGGCGCGCGCTGTGTGATTCTTCAGCTTGAGATTCCGCTGCCCACCGTCTACCACACCATCCGCCTGGCGAAGGCCAACGGCAGCCTCTGCATCCTGAATCCCGCTCCCGGCCAGCCGCTGGACCTGGAGCAGGTGCGCTTGGCGGATTACTTGATCCCCAACGAGAGCGAAGCCGAGGCCATCACCGGCGCGCCGGTGCGCAATCCGCAGGAAGCCGCGAACTGCGCGCAAGGCCTGCTCCGGCAGGGCGTGCCGCGCGTCATTATTACCCTGGGTGACAAAGGCGCGTTGCTGGCCACGCCGGAGAAGATCGAGTTGATTCCCACTTTCAGCGTCAAGGTCAAAGACACCACCGGCGCCGGCGACGCCTTCATCGGCAGCTTCACGGTGTTTCTGGCCGAAGGCGTCCCGGAGCGCGACGCGGTGCGGCGCGCCAATCTCTACGCCGCTCTTTCCGTGATGAAAGTCGGGACGCAGAAGTCGTTTCCCACTCGCGCCGAGTTCGAAGCCGAGTGGAAGGTGCGGGAGCAATCTGATGTTCGTTCTGCATAGCTACGCTTGGGCGGTTCTGCTCTGCGTGGTCACCATGCTGTGCTGGGGTTCGTGGGCCAACACCCAAAAGCTGGCGCGCGCCGGCTGGCGCTTTGAGCTGTTCTATTGGGACTACGCCATCGGTGTCGCTCTGCTTTCGCTGCTCTTCGCCTTCACGCTCGGCAGCGTCGGCGCCGACGGCCGCGGCTTTTTGGTAGACCTGGCCCAGGCGGACACAAACAATTTGATGTCGGCGTTCGTCGGCGGCATGCTTTTCAACGCCGCCAATATTCTCCTCGTCGCCGCCATTGACATCGCCGGCATGGCCGTGGCGTTTCCGGTGGGAATTGGATTAGCGCTGGTGCTGGGTGTTGTCGTCAACTATCTCGGCAATCCGGTGGGCGACGCGCTGCTGTTGTTTGGCGGCGTCGGACTGGTCGTAGTGGCCATCCTGCTCGATGCGGTCGCCTATCGCAAACTCCCCGGGCAAGGCGCCGGCGTGGGCGCCAAAGGCCTGGGGCTTTCGGTGGCTTGCGGCATTCTGATGGGTCTCTTCTACCGTTTCGTCGCTGCCTCGATGTCGACGGATTTCGTTCAGCTCGAGCCCGGCACGCTCAGCCCCTACACCGCCGTGGTAGTCTTCGCGCTCGGGTTGCTGGCCAGCAATGTTGTCTTCAACACCTTCATCATGAAGCGTCCCTTCCGCGGCGCGCCGCTTGCCGCGCGCGACTACTTCGCCGGCGACGCCAGAACTCACTTCGTCGGCGTGCTGGGCGGACTCATCTGGGGCGTGGGGATGATGCTCAGCATCCTCAGTTCCGGCCCCGCCGGCTTCGCCATTTCTTACGGGCTGGGGCAGGGCGCCACGATGGTGGCCGCCTTCTGGGGCGTCTTCGTGTGGAAGGAATTCAAATCCGCGCCCGCGGGGACCGGCCGTTTGCTGGCCCTGATGTTTCTTTGCTTCCTGGCGGGCCTGGGCTTGATTATCTGGGCGCGCGCCGCATGACCGGAGGCCAAATGGATCGCCGCTCTTTCTTGACGGCCGCCGCCGGACTGTCGATGCTCAGCAGCATGGACGCCGCCGGATTGAATGCCGCTCCGCGCTCGCGCGCCGTCCGCGCCCCCAAGCCGATTGGCAGCCCGGTGCTCACCAGCGTCCAGTTCGTCATCGAAAACTCGCGCGACGTTCGCACCGATGTGGAGAAGCTCGTCGAGCACGCCGGCTGGCTGGCCTATGAAGACCTGCCGTTCCCCGATTTTCCGCTGCCGTTCGGCCTGGGAGCGGATCCTTCCCAGGCGATTGATTTCATCCTGGTGGCCAACGCCATCGACTTTGCGTTTACCGACTTCGCCACCGGGGTCAAATTCGAGGTGGACTATGACGGCAAGCGCTGGTCGGACTCCGAGGGGCTCTTCGCCTGCTTGAAGCGCGCCCTGGATGAGGGCGTCGCCGTCCTCGACGGCCGTTTCCTGAGCCGCGTTACACGCGCCGACCTCGAGCGCATTTTCCGCGGCGGCAACATCGAGATGCCGATGCTGGACGAGCGCGTCGAAGTCCTGCAGGCGGCGGGCAAGACGCTGGCGGAACACTACGACGGGCGCTTCCACAACTTTGTCCAGTCGGCCAGCCCGCGCCTCTACGATGAGGGGCGCGGCTTGGTAGAAAGGCTGGTCAAGGAATTCCCGCGCTTCAATGACGTCAGCACCTACGACGGCCGCGAGATCAAGATCTACAAGCTCACCCAGCTCGGCTTCTGGATGCTCTACGCCACGCTCAGCCGCTCGGGAGGCTTCCGCCTCGAAGACCCGCAGAAGATGACCGCCTTCGCGGACTACATCGTGCCGGTGGCCTTGCGGGTGATGAATATTCTCCGCTACTCGCCGGCGCTGGAGGCTGCGATTAATAGCGGCAAGATGATTCCGCGCGACAGCCCGCAGGAGATTGAGATCCGCGCCCACACGATCTACGCCACGGCGCTGCTGTGCGAAGAGGTCAACCAGCGGCGCCCGAAGGACAAGCAGGTCATCATCCCTCAAATCGACGCCCGGCTCTGGACCCACTACCACACCACGCACTGGCCCCACCACCTCACGCGCACCATCATGTATTGATTCCCGCGTCGAAGGAGACGACCGATGCCGAGAAGATTGCCGCTTGCCGTCCTGGGTTTGAGCTTCCTGCTCTGCGCTGCGCCCCTCTCCGCACAGAAGCGCAAAGTCATCATCGACCAGGACTGCCGCGGGC
>JAXIPK010000164.1:0-4953 GCA_045402975.1 Acidobacteriota bacterium | reverse complement strand
ACTAGGTCAGACCGAAGTAGGGGACCCACTTCGCCGCCAGCTCTTCGCGCGAGTTGACCTGCATCTTGTTGAGCAGGTTGCTGACGTGGTGCTTCACGGTGCGCTCGCTGACGCCGACCATCTCAGCGATTTCGCGGTTGGAGAACCGCCGCAACAGCAGTTCCATGATCTGAGTTTCCCGTTGGGTCATCGAGAGACGCCAGGCCTTCGCCCGCCGCGCCTGGCTGATGCGCATCCAGCGAACGACTACGGCCGCGGGGAACCAGAGCTGCCCTTCGGCCAGGCGGCGGACGGCGCGCGGCAAGTCACGCTGGAAGCGGTCAAAGTGCACCAACCCCCATACGCCGCGGAAGAGCCAGCGCAGGGACTCGTTGTCGTCGCAGGGAAACGACACCACCAGCGGCCGCATGGCGGGAAAGCGCAGCCGGGCCATGGTGAGGACCGCCTCGACGGAGTTCGACTCACTGTCGAAAACTCCTACATGGAACGCTTCTTCGCGGCGTGACAGCCGGAAGTCTTTCTCGGCTTCCAGGATGCGCTGATACTCGTCCGCCGCAACGGGATGGGAGGCAAAAATCCGGATAGTAATGTGCGCCACAGTCAGCGCTCCTGCGCCCAAGAGAAGCACACAAGCTTCGGCGCAGAATCGCTACCCGTCAGGCACACTCTGCGGAAAGGCAGGCCCGACTTCATGACGCGTTGGCACGATAGGTTGCCGCTGGCAGTCGTGTCAAGCGGAAACCCCGGCGCCGGTCTCCTGGTTGCCGTATCTGAAGGCTGCGCCTACAATGTCGGATTCGGAGCGTGGAGGTCACTGTGGCGCAGCAAGGCCAGTTGCAACTCGTCCCGGAGCGCCGGGTCTGGACGGTCAGCGAGCTGACCGCGCAGGTACGCGACCTGCTGGAGCGCGCCTTCCGCGACCTCTGGGTGCAGGGCGAGGTCTCGAACTTCCGCATCTCGCCCTACGGTCACTACTACTTCACCCTCAAGGACGAAGCCGCGCAGCTCCGCTGCTTTGTCCACAAGCGCGACGCGCGTTTCCTGCGCATGCAGCCGCAGGACGGCCTGGCGGTGACGGCGCGCGGCGCCCTCGGCGTTTACGAACAGCGCGGCGAGTATCAGCTCCAGGTGAACTATCTCGAGCCGGTCGGCGTGGGCGCGCTGCAACTCGCGTTTGAGCAGTTGAAGGCCCGCCTGGCGGCGGAGGGATTGTTCGAAGCCGCGCGCAAGAGGCCGCTGCCCATGCTGCCGCGGCGCATCGGACTCGTGACCTCACCGCGCGGCGCCGCCATCGCCGACATGGTCCGCATCCTTCGGCGGCGCTATGAGAACCTTCACCTGTTGCTTTACCCCGTTCGCGTCCAGGGCGAAGGGGCGGCGGCAGAAATCGTGGAGGCCATCCAGTTCTTCAACCGCGCCCACGCTTCGATCCGTCCGGACGTGCTTATCCTGGCGCGCGGGGGCGGCTCGCTGGAAGATTTGTGGGCGTTCAACGAAGAAGCAGTGGCGCGCGGTATCGCCGCCTCGAGGATTCCCGTCATCACCGGCGTCGGTCACGAGACCGACTTCACCATCGCCGACTTTGTCGCCGACCTGCGCGCGCCCACGCCGTCGGCGGCGGCCGAGCTGGTCATCCAGAGCAAGGAAGAGATAAAGCAGCGGCTGCGCGCGCTCGACGCCCGGCTGGCTGAGAAGCTTCGCTATCAGGTGCTGCACGCCCGCCACCAGCTCTCGCAGTTGATGCGAGCGCGCGGCTGGCGGCGGCTGGAGAACCTGCTGCGCGAGCAGGCCCAGCGCGCCGACGAGATGGCGCTGCGGCTGCGCCAGGCCTTGCTCGACTCCGCGGCCCGCAGGCGCCACGACTGGGCGGTCGCGGTTGCCCGGCTGGCGTCGTACGACCTGCGCGGGATTCTGCAGCGGGAGCGGCTGCGCCTGAAGGCGCTCGCCGGCCAGTTGAACCAGTTGAGCCCTCTCGCGGTGCTGGAGCGCGGCTACGCCATCGTCTTCGATGCGGAGGGCAAGGTGGTGAAGTCGGCCGCCGCGGTGGGCATCGGCGACCCCATTCAGGTGCAGCTTGCCCGCGGGCGCCTGCACGCCGACGTCAAGAAAAAGGACGCCAAGTAGGTCTGCAATGGTCGACCTCGATTTCATCACTCCGCGCCTGGCTGTCGGCGGCGGCATCTGGACGCGCGAGAGCTTCGAAGGGCTGATGCGCGGCGGCATCACTCACATCATCAACACGCAAATGGAATTCGATGACAACTCCCTGCGGCTCGACGGCGATGGTGAGCCGCGGATTCTTTGGCTGGCGATGGACGACGACTTCCAGCCCAAGGAGGCGCGGCACTTCTTTGAGGGCGCGAAGTTCGCCCTCGAAGCCTGGGAGGCGCCGGAAGCGAAGGTGTTCGTGCATTGCGCCAGCGGCATCCACCGCGCGCCCATGGTGGCTCTAGCGTTGCTGCGAGTGCTCGGCTACAGCCGCCGCGACGCGCTTGATCTGCTCCTTGCCCGCCGCCCCGTCGCCGACTTCCCTCCGGTCTACCTCGACTCCGTGGAAGACTTCTACGCCGGGTGGACGCTGAAGTCCGACTAGGCTCTTGCCCGCCCGGCGGCTTGCCACTAGGATGGCGCGCGAGCCAGCCATTCTTCCATGAAGCGCGCCGTTCAACATGTCCGCCGGATGCGCGGCGGGGCACAAGCCCACCTGCTGCGCTGCGACGACGCCAACTACTACGTAACCAAGTTTCAGAACAACCCGCAGCACCTGCGGATTCTGGCCAATGAAATGCTGGGAACACGGTTGGCCGATGCGCTGGGCTTGCCGGCGGCGCGGCCGGAAGTGGTGAAAGTAGAGCCGAGTTTGATTGAGGCGACGGCCGAGTTGCGTTTGCACCAGGCCGGGCGGTGGGAAAAGTGCCTTCCCGGGTTCCAATTCGGGTCGCGCTTCCCGGGGGAGCCGGGGCTGACGGTGGTTTTCGACTTGCTGCCGGATGAGCGGTTGGGCGAGGTGGAGAACGTGGCCGAGTTTGCCGGCATGGTGCTTTTCGATCAATGGACGTGCAATACCAACGGCCGCCAGGTGCTCTACGTCAGCGAGCCGCACAAGCGCCGCGGCTATCGCGCGCTGATGATCGACCAGGGCTTCTGCTTCAACGCCGGCGAGTGGACTTTTCCCGACAGCCCGCTCCGCGGTCTCTATCACCGGCACCGCGTCTACGCCGGCGTGCGCGGCTGGGAGAGCTTTGAGCCGTGGCTCACGCGGCTCGAAGCGCTGAGCCCGCGCGTGCTGGATGAAGCCGCCGCGTCGGTTCCGCCCGAGTGGTACAATCACGACACCGAAGCCATGAACCGCCTGCTGGAACAGCTCGACCGTCGCCGCCGCCGCATCCGCGAATTGATTGCGGCGGCGAAGAATTCTTCGCGGCAACCGTTCCCCAACTGGAGCTAGAAGAATGGCCGACGAGCGCGCCTGCGAGTTTTATCTGCTGCGCTACGTGCCCAACATCGTGCGCGGCGAGTTCGTGAACCTCGGCGTGTTGGTCTACGACGCGCAGGCCAAACGGCTGTTGCCGCCACGCTTGCTGGAGGACTTTCGCCGCGTGCGCCGGCTGCATCCCTGGGCCGACCTCGACGTGCTGCGCGCGCTCGAGCGGCAGATTGAAGCCGAAGCGCCGCAGCAGAATGGCGCGCTGCGCGCGTACCTCGACCGATTGCAGCAGTACTCGAACGTGCTGGAGTTCAGCGAGCCGAAAGCGGTGCTGACCGCCGACCCGGAAGCGGAGCTGGAGCGGCTTTTCGAAACCTATGTCGCCGAGCCGCGCTACCCCGGCCGCGTGGCTGCGGCGGTGGAGCGCTCGCGGGCCTGGATTCGCTCGCAATTGAACACGGCCCTGCGTAGAGCGGCCTTGTGGGAGCGGCTCGAGCGCAGTGTGCGCGTCGAAGACTACACGCACAAGGGCGACCGCTTCCGGTTCGACTTCGGCTGGCGACGCAACGGCAATCTGGGCTACATGCACACGCTGGCGCTGGAGCGGGAAGTGGACCGCGCCAAAGTCCTGGCCTACACAGTGGAGCGCATCCAGACGCGCCTGGCGGCGCAGAAGCTCACCGCCACCTGCACCGCCATCGTCGAAGCGCCGCCCGAGAACGAAACGGCCGAGCTTTCGGCGCGCATTCTCGCTGAGCAGACAATTCAGATAGTCCCCGTAGCCCGTCTGGACACCTTCGTAGGCGAGCTCGCCCGGCAGCTTTCCTGAGATCTCGCTTTTCTCACACTTTTGCTTGGCCTTTTGCCTCTTCCGGACTAGAATTGGGCGGCTAGTGGCTGAGGAACCAAACCAGACTCGGATTGCCGTCTAAGAAGGGCAGGGTGCTCCATTGCGCGATTCGCTAAAGGTCCTGCTCATCAGTCCCAACAATCCCTTCAACTGTTACCGCGTGCCGGCGTTTCCGCGGTGGGCGTCATGGCTCACCCGCAACATGAACTTCGGCGAGGGCGGAGTCTTTCCGGGACTGAACCTGGCCATCCTCGCTTCGCTCACGCCTCCCGACATTGAAGTCCAGATCATCGACGAGAGCGTGGAGCAGATTGACTTCGAGAGCGATGCCGACCTGATCGGCATCACCGCCATGACTAACATGGCGCCGGCGGCCTACTATATCGCCGACAAGTTCCGCGCCCGCGGAAAGACGGTGGTGCTGGGCGGAGTCCACGTGACCGTTTGTCCGCAGGAAGCCGCGCCCCACGCCGACGCCGTGGTGGTCGGCGAAGCCGAATATCTCTGGCCGCAAGTGCTGCGCGACTTCCAGCACGGCAGCTTGCAGAAGGTCTACCGCGCCGACAGATTGTTCGACATGAAGGGCGCGCCGCTTCCGCGCCGCGACCTGCTCAAGCGCGACCGCTACCTGATTCCCCAGACGGTCGAAACCGCGCGGGGTTGCCCCTTCGACTGC
>JAXIPK010000059.1:0-1868 GCA_045402975.1 Acidobacteriota bacterium | reverse complement strand
GAGATGAGCAAGTCCAAAGAGAAGGAGATTCTGGAAATCAAGTGACGGCGCTTGGCGGGCGTTTGATCCTCGCCGCATCATCCCTCGTGCTTCTCGTGTTTCTTAGTGGTCAGCTTTTCTCTGAGCCCTTCGTCCTGGCCTCCACATCCGTATAATCCACTAAGACCCATGAAGCGTGTGGTCCATGCCGTGTGCTCGCACGACTGTCCCGACTCCTGCGCCACGCTGATAACGGTGGAGGACGGGCGCGCCACCCGCCTGCAGGGTGACCCCAAACATCCGGTCACGCGCGGCTTTCTGTGCGCCAAGGTGGCCAAGTATCTGGACCGCGTCTATTCGCCCGACCGGGTGCTGTATCCAATGCGGCGACGGAAGGGCGTGGCCAAGGGGCCGGCCGCAATGAGTGCGGGCGAGTCGCCCGCTTCCACACAAGCCTTCGAGCGAGTCACCTGGGACCAGGCGGTGGACGAAATCGCCACCCGCTTCCAGCGCATCAGCAAGGAATTCGGGCCGGAGGCCATCCTGCCCTACTCCTACGCCGGCAACTCGGGGGCACTGGGTTACGGCTCCATGGACCGGCGTTTCTTCCACCGGCTGGGCGCGTCGCAGCTCGACCGCACCATCTGCGCGACGGCCGGCGGCGAGGCACTGCTCAGCGTTTACGGACGCAAGCTGGCCACCGAGCCCGAACAGTTCCGCCACTCCAAGCTGATTCTGGCCTGGGGCGCGAACATCCACGGCGCCAACGTTCACCTGTGGCCGTTCATCGAGGAGGCGCGGCGCGCGGGCGGCAAGCTGGTGGTGATTGATCCCTACCGCACGCGCACGGCGCGCTGCGCCGACTGGTACTTGCCCATCAATCCGGGCACCGACGTTGCCCTCGCCCTGGGCATGATGCACGTGATCATCGGCGAGAGCCTGCACGACGCCGATTACGTGGGGCGCTACACCGAGGGCTTCGAGCAGCTCCGCGAGCGGGTGAGCGAGTACCCTCCCGAGCGCGTGGCCGCGTGGACGGGCATCGCCGCCGGGGACATCGTTCGTCTGGCGCGCGAATACGCCACGGTGCGCCCGGCCGCCATCCGGGTGAACTACGGCATCCAGCGCTCGGAGAACGGCGGGATGGCCATGCGCGCCGTGGCCATGCTGCCCTGCATCACCGGGTCGTGGAAGGAAGTCGGCGGAGGCTTGCAACTCTCCACCAGCGGCGCGTTTCCCATCGACAAAGGGGCGCTGGAACGCCACGACCTGATGCTGCGCTCGCCGCTCGGCCGGCCGTCGCGCACCATCAACATGAGCCAACTGGGCGAGGTGCTGAACTCGCAAGCCGATCCGCCGGTGAAGGCGCTGTTCGTCTATAACTCCAACCCGGCGGCCATCGCTCCCAACCACAACTCGGTCATCCGCGGGATGCGCCGTGACGACCTTTTCACCGTAGTGCACGAGCAGTTCTTTACCGACACCACCGATTACGCCGACCTGGTGCTGCCCGCGACCACGTTTTTCGAGCACAAGGACCTGCAGGTGGCCTACGGCCACCACTACTTGCAGGTGTCGCACCAGGCGATAGAGCCGCTGGGCGAGTGCCGCTCGAACGTAGAGGCGTTTCGCGCGCTGGCCCTGCGCATGGGTTTCGACGAGCCCTGCTTCCGCGAGTCCGTCGAGGAAATGATAGACGCGGCCCTAGCCAGCGGGCATCCCTGGCTGGAGGGCCTGGACCGCGAGCGCCTGGAGCGCGATCCCTACACGCGCCTCAACTTCGGCAGCGACCCGTTTCTGCCCTTCGCTGAAGGCGGCTTCGGCACACCCAGCGGCAAAGCATTGCTCTACAACGAACGCCTGAAGGAGCAGGGCTTGGATCCGGTGGC
>JAXIPK010000034.1:0-6736 GCA_045402975.1 Acidobacteriota bacterium | reverse complement strand
GGCGGGTGCGAGCTGGCGGCCTTCGGCGACATGGTCGTCGCCACGCCGCGGGCCAAGTTCGGCCAGCCGGAGATCAAGGTGCTGGGGATGTTCCCGCCCTTCGCCACCAGCATCTTCCCCTACATCATCGGCCCCAAGCGCGCCATGGAGATGCTGCTCACCGGCGAGGCGCTGAGCGCGGAAGAAGCGCGCGAGCTGGGCCTGGTGAACAAGCTGGTCCCGGAAGCGGAGCTGGAGAAAACGGTGGAGATGCTGCTGGCCAACATCTCGCAGCACTCGGCGCCCGTGCTTTCCATGACCAAGAAGGCCATCTACGAAGGCCTAGGGATGAGCCTGCAGGCTTCCCTCAAGCACTCCCACAACCTGTTTTTGAACGAGCTCTACAAGCTGGAGGACTCGCAGGAAGGCTTGCGGGCCATCGCGGAGAAGCGCAAGCCGCAATGGAAGAACCGTTAGCGGGCCGCAGGAGGGGTCGACCCGCATGCCGGGGACCGGAGAGGGGCGAACACCAGGCGCAGGGGAAACTCCCCGTCGCGCCGCCATTGAGCGCAGCTTGCCCGCCACGCCGGAATCCGCCGACTCCGTCCTACAGGAAATCATGGGCGCCCTGGAAAAGATCAACTTTCCCTGCGGCGACCTGGACGAAGTGCGGCTGGCGCTGCGCGAGGCGCTGAACAACGCGGTCAAGCACGGCAGCCGGCTCGATCCGAAGAAAACAATTCACGTCACGTGCCGGCTCGACCCTAAAGACGGCCTCTGGGTCAGCATCCGCGACGAAGGCAACGGCTTCGATCCCAACCGCGTCCCCGACCCCACCACTCCGGAGAACCTGGAGCGCTTCAGCGGGCGCGGGCTTTTCATGATCCGCGAGCTGATGGACAAAGTAGAATTCCACGACAACGGACGCGAGATCCAGATGCGGCGCCGCCCGCGCCCGGCCGGCTAATCCTCGCTGAGATGCAAGGTCAACGTGAAGGGAATGGCCGCGCTCGTTCCGGTTTTCTCTGCCTGGATCTGAAAAGGGATTCGCAGCAGCCCGCTGGAGGTTACTCCGAAGGAGTCTTCGAACCGTCTCCCCTTGGCTCCCTTCCCGCGGAACTGCACCGGCCCCACGGCGCTGATTCGAGCCCGAAGCTTCCGAGCCTGGGCGGCGCTCACACCGACACAGACCAAGAACTCGCCGGGCGTAACGTTTCCGCTGATTAGGGCGTGCTGGTCCAGCCGCCCGCCGACAATCTCGTAGACGAACAACGGCTGGCTTCGCGGCGGCCGCCCCGGCTCAGCCAGGCTGAGGGGCTGCGCGCCTTCGGATAGCTGCCGCGGCACCGGGAAGGTGCTCAGAGCCCCGCCTCCGCGCAGAACCGTCTTCAGGAGCGGCAACGGCCGGTCGCCCAAGGCGGCGCTTTCCAGTTCGCCCTTGACCGTCACCAGACTCCCGCGCTGCGCGAACTCGGGAACGCCCCAATCCTCTTCGACCTTTTCCACCACGCTGATGGATACCTTGATGGGCTTGAGAGACTCGAACGGTCCCGTGCTTCCACCGCCCCCGCGCGGCACTTCCACTTCCACTGTGCCGAGCTGGCGCGCTTCAATCACGAAGCCACCCTCCTCGTCGGTCATCACAGTCTTCTGCTCTCCGCCCTGGCGGATGTGGACGGGGATTCCGGTCAACGGCTTCTCCTCCGCCCCCAGCAGCCGCGCGGTGTGGGTCGCGCCCAGCGGCAGCGGATCCAAGTAGACCAGCCACGCATCCTGCAACTCCGCCCGCGGTTCGATGAGAAACGCCGCCCAGTGGGTCGTCCCATCGGAAGAGGCGAAAGAATACTCGTAGGCACCCGGCTGCACATCCTCCGGCACGCAAATCTGCACCGGCTGGATGTCGGGCCCCGCGCACTCTCGCGACGTAATCTCGAAGGGCAGGAATTTCGGAATCGCAATAGCGGCGTCTATGGAAGGCAGGTCGACGCTCGCAGGAATGCAGGAGCCGGCGCGCGCCCGCTGCGGGGACAGTCGCGTCACTGGGCCGGGCAGGGTGTCCTCCAGCGCGCGCAGGAGCTCCTCCGGCGTCGCCCAGCGCTTGCGCGGCGGCTTGCCGGGCTCGATTTCGGCCAACTCGAGCGGCGCCAGCTTTTCTTCGCCGGCGACGGCGCGGTCGGCGTTGCGTACGGTGACTTGACCGCCGAAGTTGATGACCGTGCTCATCGCGCCCGCGAAGCTGACATAGAAATGCGTGCCGATGACGCCGATGACAGCACTGTTGGTACGCACTTCAAACTTTTCGCCTGCGGGGCGCTGCGTTACCTGGCTGCGAATCTTTCCGAACTGGAGCTCGACTTCAGTCTGCTGCGTGGCGGCTGCGGAGCGCAGCACTTGCAGGCGAGCTTCGGAGCCGACGTTGACCTGCGAGCCATCCACCAGCGCCAGCCGGGCGCGACCGCGGGCCGCGGTCTCAAACCAGTCCTGCCAGAGCAGCTCGTCGTTGAGCCTGGCTTCTGCGGCGGCGTTCGTGCCGCGCTGGATTCGTCCGACGGGCAGCAACGCCGATACTTCGCCCGCCTTGGCGGGCGCGCTCTGCGCCAGAGCGGTGACGGGAACGAGAACAACCAGTAAGGCGGCAAGGACTGCGGGCTTCATCGGTTCACCCCTCTCATTCCTTCGATGCAATTTACCACAGCGCAGATTGACAGCGGTGGGTGGTGGGCGTAGACTCGGCGAGTTCGCGTCCCGATGAAATCGGGACGAGGCTCAGGCGTCCCCGACGGAAAGCGTCGGGGCAAACAGGGAAGGCGGTGCAAATCCGCCACGGTCCCGCCACTGTGATCGGCTGCGCTTCCTGAGCCACCGGCGATGAGCCGGGAAGGGTCCCGCAAGGGACAGGAAGCGCGTATCCCGATGAAATCGGGAAGCCGTAAGTCAGGAGACCTGCCCGGGCCTTTCGGCGGACACTCTTCGCGAGAGAGAGTGTGAGCCCTTAAAGTTGAGCGCCTCAACTCCTCAGCAAGAGTTGAGGCTTTTTGTTTGTAACCGCAGATGAACGCAGATAAGCGCAGATTAGGGAAGGCCGCAGCGACGGTTCGCTGGATTGCAGCTCTCGCTTGCCTTTTGGCGCCGGGGGCAGCGGCGGCGCAGACCACGCGCACAGTCACCGATGAGACCGGGCGGACGGTGCAAGTGCCGGTGCGCATCGAGCGGGTCATCTCGCTGGCGCCGAACGTGACCGAAATCCTCTACGCGCTGGGGCTCGAGGACCGGCTGGTGGCGGTGACCAATCAGTGCGACCAACCGCCGGCGGCGCGCGCCAAGCCCAAGGTCGGCGACGTCGCCAACCCCAGCCTCGAAGCCCTGCTCTCCCTGGAGCCCGACCTGGTCATCGGCACCCCGCTGGGCAACCCGCGCGAAATGGTGCAGGCGTTGGAGCAGGTTGGAATTCCTCTTTATGGCGTCAACCCGCACAGCGTGGGCGATATCTTTCTCTCCATCCGTCACGTGGCCGAGTTGATGGGTGTGGCGGAGCGGGGCGAACAACTGGCTGGCCGGCTGGAGACGCGGCTGGGGGCCTTGAACCAGCGGCTGGCGGGAGCGTCGCCGCGGCGCGTGCTGTTCGTCATCTGGCTGGAGCCGCTCATCACCGTGGGCAGCGATACGTTCCTCAATGACGTGTTGCAGCGCGCCGGAGCAAAGTCGGTGACCGCAGGCTCGAGCGAGAGCTGGCCGCGGGTGAGTCTCGAGACCTTGATCCTGTCGAACCCGGACTACCTGGTGCTGCCGCGCATCCCGGCCATCGAATCCCGCCTCGAGGAGGTGCGCCGCCGGCCGGCCTGGCGAACTGTGCGCGCCCGAGCTGTCTGGCTGGATGAGACGGTGTTGCGGCCCGGCCCGCGCATCGTCGACGCCATCGAAGACCTGGCCCGCCAACTGCACGCGCAGTCGTTCTCTCCGGAGGCGCGGCGATGACGCACGACGACGTGCTCACCCGCAGCCACATCGTCCGCGTGTGTTTGACGCTGGCGGGCGGGCTCTTCCTGCTGAGCTTCGCGGCGCTGCTGGTGGGCGGTTCCGACCTGCCGGCCAAGGACGTGGGTGCGTCGCTCTGGAGCGGGCTGACCGGCGCAGACGTCGCCGTCCCGGAGTTGCACCGCGCCATCGTGCTGAACGTACGACTGCCGCGCATCCTGCTGGCCATCATCGTGGGCGCGGCGCTGAGCGTGGCCGGGGCCGGCTACCAGGCGCTGCTGCGCAACCCGCTGGCCGACCCTTATGTGCTCGGCGTTTCGAGCGGCGCGGCGCTGGGGGCGCTGCTTTCGCTTCTGGTGGCTTCGGTGCTGGCGCCGGTAGCGGCGTTCCTCGGCGCACTGGGGACGATTGCCGCGGTGTATTACCTGGGGCAGCGGCGGGCCGAGCTTGCGCCCTATACGCTGCTGCTGGCGGGGATTGTGGTGGCGTCGTTCCTGTCCGGGCTCATCGTGTTTCTTCTGTACTGGCTTTCGGGGCGCGACATGCGCGGGTTTGTGTTCTGGCTGATGGGCGACCTCGGCAACCCGCCCGCGCCGGCGGCGATGTTCTGGCTGGGGCTGGTGACGCTGGGGGCGATCGCGGCGGTCTACTACGTCGCCGGCGATTTGAACCTGCTTCTCAGCGGCGAAACCGAGGCCGAAGCGTTGGGCGTAAACGTGCGTCGCACCAAGATGATCGTCTATCTGGCCGCCTCGCTGGCCACCGGCCTGGCGGTCTCGGTCAGCGGCTCGATTGGGTATGTAGGTCTGCTGGTGCCGCACTTGGTGCGACTGATCTTCGGCAGCGACTATCGGCTGCTGGTGCCGGCCACGGCGCTGAGCGGCGCTGTCGTCATGGTGGCGGCCGACACGCTGGCGCGCACCGTGCTCGCACCCTCCGAGCTTCCGGTGGGCGCAGTGATGGCGCTGGTGGGCGCGCCGGTCTTCATCTATCTGCTGCGGACGAGACTTGCCGCAGGTGCGGAAGGAGCGAGCCGATGAGCGAAGCCGCGGCGCTGCTCGAAGTCCGCCAGGTGGCCTTCGGCTATCCGGGCTTCGAGTTGGCAGGGGTGAACTTTTCTTTGCACCGCGGCGAGCTGCTGGCGATTGTGGGGCCCAACGCCTCGGGCAAGTCCACCCTGCTGCACTTGCTCGCAGGGCTGCTCGAGCCGCAGGCCGGCGCGGCGCTGATTGACGGCCGCCCGGTGCGCGCGCTTCCGCTGCGGGAGCGGGCGCGGCGCATCGCGCTGGTGCAGCAGGAAAGCCCGCTGCTGTTTCCCATCCGGGTGCTGCCCTTCGTGCTGCAAGGCCGCCACGCGCGGCTGGGGATGATCGGGCTCGAAACGGCGCAGGACGTGACGGTGGCGCACAAGGCGCTGGATACGACGCGCAGCGGCGCGCTGGCCGACCGCCTGGTGCAAGAGCTTTCCGGCGGCGAGCGCCAGCGGGTGGTGCTGGCGCGGGCGCTGGCGCAGCAGCCCGAGCTGCTGCTGCTCGATGAGCCGACGCTCCACCTCGACATCGGCTTCCAGACCGAGTTGATGCGGCTGGTGCAGGGGCTGGCGCGGCGCGAACGCTACGCGGTGGCGCTGGTGACGCACGAGCTCAACCTGGCGGCGGAGTTCGCCGACACTGTGCTGCTGCTTCATCAGGGACGCCCGCTCCGCCACGGGCCGCCGGCGGAGGTTTTCGAGCGGGAGCTTCTGGAAGAAGTCTTCGCCACCGAGCTCGATGTTCTGACTCATCCTGAAACCGGGCGGCCGCGCGTGGTTCTGCGGCCGGAAGGAGGTGGGCTACCCGAGCCCAGGACCGATTGACACGAACGAACGGAAGAAAATCCAAAACGGTTCCGATGCACGGGAATCAGGTTGAATGCCTGAGCCGCCGCGCGACTGTGAGATGGCGATGAACAAGCACGCAAGCCACTGTCCCGAGTTTTCGGGGCGGGAAGGCGCTGCTCCGCCGCTGCCATCAAGCCAGGAGACCGATCGGGGCCGACTTGCGTTTCCCCTTCGCCGGGGAGGAGGACGCCATGACCGCACGATTCGTTCTCGCCTGTTTCTTGACTGTGTTGCTGCCTATCGTTTGTCTCTCGCAAGCTCCGACCCTCATCACGGGCCGTGTCCTTGACGCCAACCGGAATGCGCTGCCGCGGGCCACGGTGCGTTTGCTCGATGGCCACGGGGTCGAGCTCGACCGCACCTTGACCGACTCGCAGGGATGGTTCCGGCTCGAAGCGGCGACAGACCCGCCCTTCACGCTGAGCGTGGAACTGGTCGGCTTCCGCAGCGTCACCCGTCCGGTTGAGCCCGGCGTCGAAGCGCAGATTCAACTCCCGCTCGCCCCGGTGCGCGAGGAAATCGTCGTCACCGCCACGCGAACCGAAGTTCCCACCAGCCAGTTGGGCGCCAACACCAGCGTGCTGGATTCGGCGGAGATCGAAGATCGCCAGGCGGTGTCGGCCGCCGACCTGCTGCGGGCGCTGCCCGCCGCCACGGTCACGCGCCTGGGGGGATTGGGGACGGTGACCACGCTTTTTGTCCGCGGCGGCGAGAGCGACCACAACAAAGTTTTTCTCGACGGCGTGCCGCTCAACGAGCCCGGCGGCTTTTTCGACTTCTCCAACTGGACGCCGGAGAACCTGGAGCGCATCGAAGTGGTGCGCGGGCCGCAGTCGGCGCTCTTTGGCTCCGACGCCATGACCAGCGTCGTTCAGCTTTTCACGGTTCGCGGGCGCTCCGAGA
>JAXIPK010000263.1:0-4601 GCA_045402975.1 Acidobacteriota bacterium | reverse complement strand
CGCGCATCCGGCTCGGCCGGCCGGTGGCCGCGCTGGAAGTGCCCGCGTCGCCCAGCTCGCACTACCGGATTCGGCTGGAAGTCGGCGAGCCGCTGGAGGCCGATGCCGTGATTCTGGCGCTGCCGGCGCATGAGTCAGCTCGACTGTGCCGCCCGCTCGACGCCAAGCTCAGCGAGCACCTGGGCGAGGTTCCCTACAGTTCGTCATTGATTGTTGCTTTAGGTTACAACGCCGCGCGAGTGGGGTCCCTCCCATCGGGCTTTGGTTTCCTGGTTCCACAGAAGGAGGCGACGCGGCTACGCGCCTGCACTTTCGTGGACCAGAAGTTCCCGCATCGCGTCTCGGCTGGTCGCGCGCTGCTGCGCTGCTTTTACGGCGGCACGCGAGATGAATCAGTCGTCGCGCTGAGCGACGCTGAAGTGCGGCAGATGGTGACGGGCGACCTGAGAGCAATCCTGGGAATTACCGCCGAGCCGCTTTTCATCCAGCTCTATCGCTGGCCGCGAGCCATCGCGCAGTACACGGTCGGGCACCTCGAGCGTGTGGCCGCCATCCGTTCCCGGCTGGCTGCGCATTCCGGGCTCTTTCTGGCGGGGAACGCCTTCGACGGCATCGGCATCTCCGACTGCATTCGCTCCGGCCGCGCCGCGGCGCGGAGCGCGGTTTGACAATGCGTTAGGTGCGTGCAAGAATCGGCTTGCCACCGATGGCGACCACCACCACTCCCACTCCGCAGAAGCCCTATCTGCCCGAGCCGACGGAGAAGTACGAGCCCAAGTCCAAGGGGATGTCGAACAAGCGCAAGAAAGTCCCCAAGATTCTGGCCATCATCAACGAGTGCTGCACCGGCTGCGCGGGCTCGCCGGCCTGCGTGGACTACTGCCCCATCGAAGACTGCATGTACTGGGTGCCCGACCCGTCGCACCCGCCCTTCGGCGTCATCCGCGTCGACCCGCTGCTGTGCATCGGCTGCAAGCTGTGCACCAGCAAGGGGCCTGAGGGCACGTTCCTCGAAGGCTGCCCGTGGGACGCGATTGACATGGTCAGCACGGACGAGTGGGAAGCCGTCCACGGCAAGCTGCCGTACTAGGCCCGCACCACACTTCGTCGGGGTCTGAATCTCCAGCTTAAATGAAGCGCCGAAGTTTTGTGCGGGGCTGTTGCTACTTCGCAGACCGGCGTCGGATTGACTCAGCAGTAAGCTTGGCCTGCTCTTGAACCCGCGCTGACATGCCTTCAACCCCGCGAACGTAAAGCTCGACATCTTCCAGGTCTTCGGGCCCGCCAATCAAGTAAAGCGCCCGCAGTGCTTCCCACACTTGCGCTTCATCGGGAGCCAGCAGGACCACTGGGTCACCTGCCTCGACCGGCTGGCCCTCGCGCACGCGCCATTGCTTGACGCGCCCGGCGAGCGGTGAGCGCATTTCGACTTCTTTGTCCTCGCTCTGGCCGATGCGTGCCAGTAACGTTCCCGGACTCACGGAGTCACCTTCCTTCAAACGAATGGCCAGCGAGCCAGCGGCCGGCGCGGCGGCGGCGAAAGGTTGCAGCATGCGGCGAATCTCTGCGCGGCCGGCAGAGTCGCCGAATCGGACCAGGCCCAGCGCCGCGTTCTGGCGGACAGCAGGTTCGGGGTCGGCGAGAAGATCGAGCAGCGCGGTGTGAAACTCGGCCGACTGGTTGTCCTGGCCCATCACCCAGGCGGCCGTGGCGCGAATCTCGACGTGCTCGTTTTTCGCCAGCTCCTGCACCCGGGGATACCAGCTCCGCACGCTGGCGTCGCCCTGCTCGATGCGCTGGGCAACCTGTACCAGCGCGTGCTGGGTCTTGCGCGGGTGCTCGGTGTCGGCCAGATACTTGCCGGTTTCTTCCTCGCTCAACGGCCGCCCGAACCACGTTCCGCGCCAGAACAGGAACGGCACCAGCACGAACAGCAGGGTGATGATCATCAGCAGGAAAGGCGGGCGTTTGCGCGGTGGAGCTGGCGTCGGAGAAGGCGCGGCGTCTGGAGCGTCGGTGGTCACGGTGCAGGGTAGAGATGATACAGCATCCAGTAAACGACGACGCCGGTGACGCAGACGAAAAGCCAGAGCGGCAGAGTCCATCGCGCGATGCGCTTGTGGCGGTCGAAGCGCCCGCGCCAGGCGCGGTAGACCGTGGTCAGCGCCAGCGGGACGTTGACGACGGCCAGGATGGTGTGCGGGATGAGGATCGAGAAATAGAGCGTGCGCACCCAGCCGGTGCCGGGGAATGGCGTAGCGCCATGGTGGTAGTGGTAGTAGATGTACGAGATCAAGAAGAGTGTGGACACGAGCAGCGCTGCGACCATGCAGGTCTTGTGGGCGGTGATGCGGCGGCGGCGAATGAAAAAATACCCGAGGAGCAGAAGCGTGGCGCTGGTGGCATTGAGGGTTGCGTTCAGCGTGGGGAGGAGCGAGAGGGGAATCATCGGACGAGGGCGCGTCTACGTCTCCGCCGATGGTTGGGCCACCAGCCACAGCGCCGCGAGGCACATCAGCAGCGCGAAGGTGGCGGTGACGGCCAGCGAGACCCCAAGCGTTGGTCCTTCCAGTGATGCGGGCCGCGGCCAGTAGAGAACCTCGCGCAACGCTGCCAGGCCGTAGGTCAGCGGGTTCAGCCGCATGACCCAGCGAATCCACTCGGAAGCGCCGGCGGCGGGGAAGAGCGCGCCGGAGAGCAGCCACATCGGAATCAGAAACAGGTTGACCACGGCGTGAAAGCCCTGAGTGGAGTCGAGCTTCCACGCCACCAGAAAGCCCATCGCCGTCAGCCCCACCGCAATCAGAAACGACAGGCCAGTGACGAAGAGAAGTTGCAGGGGATGCAACGGAATCCCGGCCGTCGGCGCCAGCAGAACGAACAGCAGCCCTTGCAGCACGGCCAGCGTGGCCCCGCCGAGGATCTTCCCAATCACCAGAGCCGTGGGCGCGACCGGCGCCACGAGCACGGAAAGCAAAAAGCCCTCGC
Source organism: Acidobacteriota bacterium (assembly GCA_045402975.1). Taxonomy (GTDB): domain Bacteria; phylum Acidobacteriota; class Terriglobia; order Acidiferrales; family 2-02-FULL-67-57; genus JACPRL01. The sequence continues at coordinate 1,613 of JAXIPK010000263.1, read as the reverse complement.
GGCGGTCTTCAATCACTGACATCATGGTGAAGATGGAGGTGAAGAGCAGGATGAGCAGGAGGGTCCCGGGAAAGACATATTCAAAGTAGCTGAGATTACCGGCAGCGGGCGCGGCGCGGAAGGAGTTGCCGATGCCCGCGCCCAGCAGCAGCCAGAAGACCAGCGGCGTCCCCAACGCGCCCACCACGCGGCTGCGGTAGCGGTAGAAGCGCACCAACTCGCGCCACCAGAGCGAGCCGGAAGCCAGCCAGGTTTTGAAGTCCATCGGTCACTCGCTCTTGCCCCCCGCGGCGGGCTTGCCAGGGTTGGCGGGCGCGACGCGACGGCGCTTGAGGCCTTCGAGCAGACCGGCGTCGCAGGCCAGCCACAACGTGCAGAACCCGAAGACGGTGGCCAGCGTCAGACAGACGGAGACCAGCAGCAACACATCGAGCGTGATTCCTTCGCCCGACACCACCGCCCAGACCGCGGCGGCCAGGCAGCCCAGCGTAACCAGGGCGCAGAACCCGATGAGTCCCCAAACTTCGCGCATGCGGCGTTCACCTCGCTCCCGAAGCGTGTGATTCCTCCCAGAACTGGTGCCCGGTCTCGTGAATGAAAACATCTTCCAGGGTCGGCTTGGCAACGGTGACGGCTTCGATCTGGCCGGGAAAGGCTTCGACCAGGTCGGTGATGAAGCGGTGCCCTTGCGGGCGCTCCAGGCGCACCTGGCCGTTGACGATGTTGATGTGGTTGCCGAAGCGGGCCTGAATCTGGGAGCGAAGGCGCTCGGGCTCGCGGGCTTCCAGCACAATCACGTCGCCGCCGATGCGGCTCTTCAGAGCTTCGGGCGTGCCGAGGGCTACGAGCTGCCCGCGGTCAAGGATGGCGAGCCGGTCGCAGCTTTCGGCTTCGTCCATGAAGTGGGTGGTGAGGCAAACGGTCACGCCATCCTGGTCGCGCAACTGGTGGAGGTAGGCGCGGAGGTCGCGGCGCACGCCGGCATCGAGACCGCTGGAGGGTTCGTCGAGCAGCAGGAGGCTCGGCCGGTGCAGCAGACCCTTGGCAATCTCCACGCGGCGACGCAGGCCGCCGGAGAGAGTTTCGACGCGATCGTTGCGCCGATCGGTGACGCCAAGGCGGTCGAGAACTTCCGCCATGCGTTTCTCCAACGCCGCGCCGCGCAGGCCGTAGAGATGGCCCTGGTGGCGCAGGTTTTCGGCGACAGTCAGCTTCAGGTCAACGCTGGGCGATTGGAAGACGACGCCGATGCGATTGCGCACCGCCACGCGGTCGCGCACCACGTCGTCGCCGAAGACGCGGGCGCTGCCGCTGCTGGCTCGCAGCAACGTGGTCAGGATGCGGAACAGCTTCGTCTTGCCGCCGCCGTTCGGCCCCAGCAGCCCGAAGACCTCGCCGGCGGCTACGGAGAAGCTTACGTCCTGGAGGGCGAGGCGGTCGCCGAAAGAACGGTTGAGCTTTTCGACTTCGATGGCGGGCGCCGTGCTCATGCCTAGCGTTTGTCCAGCATTAGCAGGCCGAACAGGAGCGGCAGATAAGCGACCGAGGCGTGCAGCACCCACCTGGCGTGGAGGTTGCTGGGTTGAAGAGCGGCGCGCAGCGTCACGCAAAGG
>JAXIPK010000139.1:0-2598 GCA_045402975.1 Acidobacteriota bacterium | reverse complement strand
TAGCCCAGGTGGCCGAAATATTCCTGCAGCGATTCCCGCACCAGCTTCTCGTCATCGACTACGAGGATTTTCGGTTTCGCCATTCTTCGCTTGCCTCAACGGGCGCGCAATTGAGAATCGAGCTCCTTGGCCTCGAGCACGATTGTGCTCAGCGCATCCTGCTCCTCCGGGCTGAGCGGCGCCGTGATGCGCAGCACATGCAGCGCTGCCAGCAGGCCCGCCAGGCGGTTGCGCAGCGCGTGGGCCTGCTCGCGGCTCCAGCCGTTGGGGCCGCGTTGCTCGAGGGCGGCCGCCAGTTGGTTGAACTCCTGCCCTATCTCGCCCACTTTCCCGGGCTGGCCGCCGAACTCCACCCGAGCCGGCTGGCCGGCGCGCAACGCCGCCAGGGCCTGGCGCAGCTCCAGCGTCCAGCTCAAACCTGTCCCTCTCTTCCGAGCCGATGCTATGATGAGGCCGGGCAACGAGATTATGGCGCGCAGGCGGGCCGACCGCAAGCTGAGATGAAAGACTTTCTCGACGAGATGAAGCGCTACGTCGGCTTCACCGAAGCCGACGCCCGCCTGCTGGTGGAGATCGGCCCCACCCTGCAACCGTACTTCCCCGCCCTGGCGGAGCGCTTCTACAGCAAGATCCTCGAGCACCCCAACGCCGCCCGCGTCTTCAGCGGGCCGGAGCAATTGAACCGGCTCAAGCAGACGTTGCAGCACTGGGCCCAGGGTCTCTTCGCCGGGCGCTACGACGAAGCCTACGCCGCCGAGCGCTACGAAATCGGCAAGCGCCACGTGCAGGTCGGCGTACCGCAGAAGTACGTCATCAGCGCCATGACCGTGGTGCGCATCTTCCTGCTGCAGAGCATCGACAAGATCGGCCTCGAGACCAAGCAGTCCACCGAAACCAAGCGCGCCCTGAGCAAAATTCTCGACCTCGACCTCAACATGATGTGCGAGAGCTACTTCGAGACCAGCGTTCAGGAGCTGCGGGAGCTCAACCAGCGCCTGGAATCCGCCAACCTCGAGCTGGCCGAGCTCAGCCGCGCCAAGGACGAATTTCTCGCGCACACTTCCCACGAGCTTCGCACCCCGCTCAACTCCATCCTCGGCTTCACCCGGCTCATCCTGGACGGCCTCTGCCAGAGCCCGGCGGAGGAGCGCGAGCTGCTGCGCGACGTCTTCGAAAGCGCCCAGCACCTGCTGGGCATCGTCAACGACATCCTCGACATCGCCAAGATCGAAGCCGGCAAGCTGCGCCTGGAGCTGCGCCGCGTGGAGCTGCGCCCGCTCTTTGACCAGGTGCTGATGGTGGTTCAGGTGCAGGCTCAGGACAAAGGCTTGAAGCTCGTGGACGAAACTGCCGGGGCTCCGCTGCCCGCCGTGCTGGCTGACGAGAACCGCCTCCGCCAGGTGCTCATCAACCTGCTGGGCAACGCCATCAAGTTCACCGACGAAGGCCAGGTCACGCTGCGCGCCAGCACCAAACCGGTCGCCGGCCACGTGCAGCTCGAAGTCGAGGACACGGGCATCGGCATCGCGCCGGAAAAGCAAGCCGAGCTGTTTGAAAAGTTCAAGCAGGTGGACTCGAGCTTCACCCGGCGCCACGGCGGCAGCGGACTGGGGCTGGCCATCAGCCGGCGGCTGCTGGAGATGATGGGCGGGCGCATCGAGTTGGAAAGCGCCGGTGAAGGCGCGGGCACCACGGTGCGCTTCACCGTGCCCATCCACAGCGCCGTCGACGACCGCCCGCATCGCGCCGACCAGGAAGCCCTGGCCATTGCCGGTCGTCCCGACGGCTTGCGCGTGCTGGTGGTGGATAACGACGCCGCCTTTCGCAAGTACCTCAAGGAAGCGCTGAGCCAGCAGGGCTTCGCCATCGTCACCGCCGCCGGCTTCACCGATGCGCTGGATGCCGCGGAGCGTTTTCATCCCGCCGCGGCCGTGGTGGACTGGGCTCTGCCCGTCAGCCCCACGAAGGCGTTCGGCGACGGCATCGATTTGCTCGTCGCCTTCCGCAAGCGGTTTTCTCTTCCCGGGATTCTCGTCACCGGGCACCCGCTCGATTCTGTTCAAGCCGAGCTGGAAAAGCGTGGCATCAGCCCGGCGCCGGTGATGTTGCGCAAGCCGGTCGAAGCCGCAGCCCTGGCCGCGGCGCTCAAGCGGCTCCTGGCCCGCGCGCCACAGCCTCAGTCCTGATGGCTACCGTTCTCATCGTGGAAGACAACCCCAGCGTGGCCAAGTTCTACTCCTTGTCGCTGGAGCGCCTGGGCGGGTTCAGTTGCCGCCAGGCGCGCTCGGCCGAAGAGGTGCTCGAGCTCTGCCGCTCGAAAGAGGTCGATCTGATTCTGCTCGACATCTCGCTCGCCGGCTTCACCTACAAGGGCCAGGGCATTGACGGGCTGGTGCTCTCTCGCCTGATTAAGGACGACCCGAGCACCTCCCACATTCCCGTTCTGCTCGCCACTGCGCACGCTATGGAGGGCGACCGCGAGCGCTTCCTCGGCGCTTCGGGCGCCGACGACTACCTGCAAAAGCCCATCTACGATCCCGCCGTTCTAGTAGAGAAAGTGCGGACCCTGCTGGCGGGGCGAAAGGCCTCGGACGTGGG
>JAXIPK010000162.1:0-7341 GCA_045402975.1 Acidobacteriota bacterium | reverse complement strand
CGGCCTGCTGACCGACGCCGACAAAGTCCAGCAACTGCACGAAGAGTATCTGGCGGCCGGCGCCGACGTCATCCGCACCAACACCTTTCAGCTCAACCCGCGCATCTTCCTCAACGTCTTCCGCAACCGGGAGCACATGGGGCACATCGGCGCGCCGGGGCTGGCGGAGCTGACGCCGAAGCTGATCCGCACCAGCGTCAAAGTGGCGCGCGAGGCGCGAGCGAAAGCCGGCCGCGAAGACAACGTGGCGATTGCCGGCGTGCTCTCGCCGCTCGAGCACTGTTTCCGTCCCGACCTGGCGCCGCCGGCCGAAAAGGCCCGACAGGAGCATGGAGAGTTGGCAGGATTGTTTGCCGAAGAAAAGGTTGATCTGGTATTGCTCGAGAGCATGAACAACATCGCGGAAGCCAAAGCCGCGGCGGCGGCCTGCGCGTCGGTGGAGTTACCGTTCTGGGCGAGCTTCGTGCTGGGGCCGGAAGGTGAGCTGCTGAGCCGCGAGCCGCTGGCCGACGCAATCAAGGAAATGGAAAAGGCGGGCGCGAAAGCGGTGCTGGTCAACTGCGCCCCACCGGCGGATGTAACTCAGGCGCTGGCGAAGATGAAGAAGCTCTGCTCGCTGCCGTACGGCGGTTTCGCGCACATCGGGCGCTTCTCGCCGCCGAGCTGGAAGTTCGAGTTCTTCCCGCAGTTCACCGACACCGAGGAGTGGCCGCCGGAGCGCTACGTCGGGGAAGCCCAACGCTGGCGCGAGAGCGGCGCGACGATTGTGGGCGGCTGCTGCGGCACCGGCCCGGCGCACACGGCGGCGCTGCGCGGCTGGCTGGGGCGCAACGGGGGCGCGCGCGCATGAGCTACCAGCCCATCCGCGAAAAGTTGCAGCGCGGCCAGACGGTGATTCTCGACGGGGCCATCGGCACGGAGATTCTTCGCCGCCAGGTGACCTGGGCCGACCATCAGCTCGCCAACCGCCCCGACGTGGTGCGCAGCATCCACGAGGACTACATCCGCGTCGGCGCCGACGTCATCAGCACCAACAGTTTCCAACTCTGCCGCCGCGCACTCTACAACCACTTCCGCGACGACGCCCACCGCCACCACATCGGCGCGCGCGACCTCGACGGGCGGGCCGACAAGCTGCTGGCGGCGTCGGTGCGGCTGGCGATTGAAGCCCGCGAACGGGCCAAGGCCGCGCATCCGGTCGCCATCGCGGCGGCGGTGACGACGCTAGAGTGGTGCTTCCGGCCCGACCTGGCGCCGTCGGCCGAGCAGGCCAAGCGCGAGTACCGCGAGATCTTTCTAGTGATGAAGGACGCCGGGGCGGACGTGGTGCTGCTGGAGACGGTCAACAGCATCGGCGAAGCGCGCGCGGCGCTGGAAGTGGCGAAGAGCCTCGACCTGCCGTGCTGGGTCAGCTTCGTCTGCGACCAGCAAGGGCTGCTCTTCACCGGCGAGACGCTGGCGCAGGCAGTGGCGACGCTGGAGCCGCTAGGGATGGACGCCATCCTGGTCAACTGCGCGCCGCCCGACGACATCGCGGCCGGCATTCGAGCGCTGGCTTCGTCCGCCAAAGTTCCTTTCGGCGCCTACCCGCACATCGGACGGTTCGATCCGCCGGAGTGGTACTTCACCGACGAGTATCCGCCGGCGCGCTACCAAAAGGTCGCCGGGCAGTGGAAGCAGAGCGGGGCGCGCATCCTGGGCGGCTGCTGCGGCACGACGCCGGACCACATCGCGGCGCTGACGACGATCCCCTGAATCCAACCATGAGCTGGCTGCTGTGGCCGAGCGCACGCTAACGCCCGCGCTGCAGAAGGTCGGTCTTCTTCCGCTGGTTTTTCTTTTCTACGCCTACACCACTGCCGGGCCCTTCGGCTACGAAGAAGCTTTCTCGCGCTGCGGGCCGGGGGCGGCGCTGCTGTTTCTGGCTGTCGTTCCGTTCTTGTGGAGCATCCCGATGTCGCTGGCGGCGGCGGAGATGAACAGCCTGATGCCGGTCGAGGGCGGCTTCTATCGCTGGGTGCGTGCGGCGTTCGGAGACTTCTGGGGATTTCAGGCGGGTTGGTGGAATTGGACGGGGACGTTTCTGCTCAACAGTTCCTACGGCGTGCTGTTCGTCGACTACCTCAAAGGCTACATTCCGGAGTTGACGCCGCTCGAGCGCTGGCTGGTGGCATCGGCGTTTCTGTGCCTGCTGGCCTACGCCAATGTGCGCGGCATCCGCATCGCGGGGTGGCTGGCGGTGGGGCTGCAGGTGGCGGTGCTGATTCCAGTGGCGTGGCTGTGCGTGGCGGCGCTCTACCACTGGCAGTACAACCCACTGGTTCCGTTTGTGCCGCCCGACCGGCCCTGGGTGAGCGTGTTTGGCGCGGGGCTGGCGCTCATCATGTGGAACTACGCCGGCTACGAGCAGTTGACCAGCGTGGCCGAAGAGGTGCGCGAGCCGGAGCGCAACTACGTTCGGGCGTTGGCGTGGACGACGCCGCTGGCAGTGGTGACCTACATCCTGCCGATGGGGCTGGCGCTGGCGGCGCTGGGCAACTGGTCGGAGTGGAAGACGGGCTACATCGTGACTGCGGCCGCAGCGGTGGGCGGGCCGCTGCTGGGAGTGGGGATGCTGGCAGCTTCGGTCATCGCCGTGGCGGCGCTTTCCAACAGCACCATCCTCTCGACCACGCGTATGCCGTTCGCGCTGGCGCAGGATGGGTATCTCCCGCGCTGGCTGGCGGCGGTGCATCCGCGCTACGGGACGCCGGCGCGGGCCATCGTGCTTTCGACGATTGTCTACTGCCTGCTGGCAGTGACGAGCGTGGTGGAGCTGGTGGCGATTTACCTGTGGCTGCGGATCGCGACTTCGCTGCTGACGCTCTACTCGGTGTGGCGGCTGCGGCGCACGATGCCGGAAGCGCGGAGAAGTTTTCGAATCCCGGGCGGCTCATTGGGGCTGGCCTACGTGGTGGTGCTGCCGACGCTGCTGTGCGCGGTAGGGATTTACTACAGCGACCCGGTGGCGTGGAAGTACTCGCCGTGGATGCTGCTGGCCGGACCGCTGGCGTATCTGGTGGTGCGAAAGCCGCGCGCGCCGCTCAGCGGTTCAAACGGAACTTCACGATAACGTCGAGCTGCACCGCGACCGGCTGGCCGTTGAGCGTGGTGGGCTCGTAGAGCCACTGCGCCACCGCTTCGCGCGCCGCCGGCCCCAGCGAGGGAGGGCCGCTCTTGACCGCCACCTGCCGGACGCGGCCGTCGGTCTCAATAATCGCCGTCAGCACGACGTCGCCTTCGATGTGCGCAGCAATCGCCAGGCGCGGGTAAGCGGGCTCGATGCGCCGCAACAGCCGCGGTTGACGAATCTGGCCGCCAACCTGGACGACGGGAGGAACCGGCTTCGGCGGGCCCGGCGTTGTTTGAGCGGGGCCATCCGGTCCCGGACCGCCTTCGATTCCCCAAGGGACGCCCAAAGGTCCTCCGTTCGGATTCTGGCCGCCTCCACCCGGAATCACTGGGGCGTCGGTCGGCGTTCCGATGGTTTCTGGAATGCGAATTGGGGTTGTGAGTGCGGCCTGAATCTGAGGTTGGTCGCGGCGCTGTCGCGGGCCGCGCGGCCCAGCGTCGCGATTGCCCTCGGGCGTGCCTCGCCGGGGCGGGGGGATGAACACCTGTGGAGTTCGCGGATCCAAGGCAAAGTTGTCGGGGAAGAGCAGAGGGATTGTGAGGATGGTTCCGAAGAGCAGGCCTTCGATGAGCAGGCCGGCGGAGATGCGCCAGCGGCGGCCGTTGCGGTATTCGAGCAGAACGGGGAGTGAGCCGAGAGCGAGCTCGCGGCTAGGGGACGGGGCGGACCTTGTCATGGGCGCCTCCATTTGAAAGTAGCACTACTATCATAAGCTACGCCCCGGCCCGCCGGCTGTCAAGGGCTTTCGCGGGGCGCAGCCTTCTGGGGTAGAATCGCGTTCGCCGGAGGAAAGTTCCCAAATGGACGTCCGCGCCCTGCGCTCAACTGAGGAGTTCGAGCGCTATGTCCGCTTCGCGAGCGAGGTTTACCGCGCGAACCCTTACTGGGTTCCGCCGGATGCGCATCTGGTCAGCGCGCTCGGCGGCCAGTCCGATGCGGGTCCCCACTGGCACGTCCAACCCTTCTGGGTGGAGAGCGGCGGGAAGATCCGGGCCACGCTGACCGCCGTCATAGACGACCTCTACAACCGCCACTGGAACGAGCGGATGGGCCACCTGCTTTTCTTCGAGGCTTTGCCCGAGTGCGACGCTGAAGTGGCCGCGCTTTTCCGAGCGGCGTGCGACTGGCTTCGCGCTCAGGGCTGCCAGGCGTCGCGATGCTCGTTTCTTTACGGGTGGCAATTGCCGTGGAGCATTGACGCCTACGAGGTTGTCCCCACCGCGTTCCATACCTACAACCCGCCCTACTATCACGCGTACGCCAAGAACGCCGGCTTCCGCACAGAGCACGGCATGGTCGAATACCGGGTCACGTTCACGCCCGAGTTGGCCGCGCGCTACCGGGAGACGGTCGAGCGGGCCCGCGCCACCGGCGTGCACCTCCGCTCGTGGAACTTTGACCGGTTGGACGAGGAAAGCGCGCTGTTTGCCGAGCTGGTGAACGAAACTTTCGCCGGACACTGGGGCTCGCCGCAGTTCAGCCTGGCGCAGATGCAGGGGCTCGCGCAGGCGATGAAAGGCGTGTCGCCGGCGGACTTCTTCGGGTTTGCCGAAGTAAGCGGCCAGGCGGCGGGGTTCGTGTTCTGCTTTCCGGACTTGAATCAAGCGTTGCACGCGCTGGGCGGGAAGTCGCCGGCAGAAAGCCCGGCAGAGTTCGAGCGTGCGTTGAAGAGTGTTGATCATGGAGTGCTGCTGATCATCGGCGTGCGGGAAGAGTTCCGCGGGCGAGGAATCAACCTGGGGCTGGCGGCGCGGAGCTATCTGGCCATGATGGAGCGCGGCTACAAGAGCGCCAGCTACACCGTAGTGCTCGACGACAACTGGGCTTCGCGCCGAACCGCCGAAAAGCTGGGCGCCCGTGTGGCCCGCAACTTCGTCATCTACGGCCGAGCGTTGGCCAACTAACTTCCCAGACAGGAAACGCGCCTCCACACCGCATCTAAGCAAGGGATGAGCACAAGCAATGGGCGAGAGCGCACAAGCCGACCGAGGGCCGGGTTTCTCGTGTCTTGGACCATGCTTGTTGCCACGGCGCTGCTTGTTGCAATCCCGCCCGCATCGGCAGCTCCCTCGCAGTTGCCGCAGGCCGGTCTTCGCTCGCTCTACCAACTGAAGTTCGCCGACGCCCGCGCCCGCTTCCAGGCGTATGAGAAAGCGCGGCCCGACGACCCGCTGGCGCCCGCCTTCGAGGCGGCGACCTATCTGTTTGAAGAATTCCACCGGCACGGCGTGTTTACGTCCGAGTTCTTTCTGGACGACAAGCGTTTTGCCAAAGGCATCGCGGGGCGTCCGGATGAAAAGCGAAAAGCCGCCTTCCTCTCGGCCATTGGGCGCGCGCAGGAGCTGGCCAGGAAACGGTTGAAGGAAAACCCGAAGGACACCGAGGCGCTGCTGGCGCTCACGATGAGCTCCGGCATGCTGGCCGACCACACGGCTGTGCTCGAGAAGAACGGAATGGGGAGCTTGAAGCACATCCGTCAGGCTCGAGCCTACGGAAAGAAGCTTTTGGAGGTGAATCCGGAGGCGTACGACGCCTATGTGGCGCTGGGCTCGGAGAACTACATCCTGGGGAGCCTGCCACGCCATAAGCGCGTGCTGTTGTGGTTCGGGGGGATGCAGGCCAACAAGGAAGTCGGACTGCAGCAGCTTCAGAAGGCGGCGAGCAACGGGCAGTATCTGCGGCCGGTGGCCAAGATGTTCCTGGCGCTGGCGGCGATGCGGGAGAAGCGCGTGGACCTGGCGCGGAAGCAACTGCAAGAGCTGAAGGCCGAGTTCCCGGAGAACCCCGTCTTTGCGCGTGAGCTCCAACGACTGCCCGCCGCCCGGGCCGCTGCCGGAAGCAACTAGCTGCCCCGTGTTGACCCGTAGTGTGATAGTCTCCTCTGCATCTGGCGCGGAGACACATCTAACAAAGACATGGGCCTGACGAGGCACGAGGCATCGTGAGAGGGCGGAGACTCTGCACTCTCCTGCTTCGGCTTACCCTGGTGGGCTTGGCCCTGTGGGTCGCAAGCGCGCCCGCGCACGCGGCGGAACCAACCCAAGCCGAGGCCGGCTTCCGACTGCTCTACGACCTGAAGTTCACCGAAGCGCGCCAGGAATTGCAAGCCTACTCGAAACAGCATCCCCAAGATCCCAAAGGGCCGGCGTTTGAAGCGGCGAGCTACCTTTTCGAGGAGTTTTACCGCCAGGGCGTGCTGAGCTCCGAGTTTTTCATGGACGACGCGCGGTTCCTGAAGGGAATCGAAGGCCGGCCGGATGAAACCCGCCGGCAGGCTTTCCTGGCGGCCAATGAGCGGGCCCGAAGGCTGGCGCTCGGTCGCCTGAAGACGAACCCGAGCGATGCCGAAGCGCTCTTCGTGCTGACCATCACGGCCGGCATGCAGGCGGACTACTCGGCGGTGATTGAGAAGCGGCAACTGGAAGGCGTGAAGCACATCAAGGCGGCGCAAGCCTATGGCGAAAGACTGCTGGCGGTGAAGCCGGACGCCTATGACGCCTACCTGGCGCTGGGCTCAGCGAACTACATCATCGGAAGTCTGCCCACCTACAAGAAAGTTTTCCTCTGGTTCGGCGGGGTGACCGGCGACAAGGACCGCGGCCTGGAGCAGCTCCAGAAGGCCTCCGAGAGCGGCGACCACTTGCGGCCACTGGCCAAGACGCTGCTGGCGCTGGCCGCGCTGCGCGAGAAGCGAGTGGATCTGGCGCAGCAACAGTGGATGGAGCTGGCCGCCGAATTCCCGCATAACCCCATCTTTGCCCGCGAGCTCAAGAAGCTGCACGACACTCGCGCCGGCGTCGGAAGTCAGTAGCTCCTACATCATCCGCAAGCGTGGTTCGGGTCAAGAGGAGCCCACCTGGGGAGTCCCGGTATCTTTCCGGCCGCGGCGGAGATCTTTTCTGGCTTCTTGCGCGAGCTTCTCGTAGCGAGCCTTCATCCGGTCGAGGTCATCTTCCTCCAGTTCCTCGATGTCGAGCAGCGCGTTGTGTGCCCCTTCGACGGCGCGGATCAGCTCGTCCAACTTCAACTGCATGGCCTCGCTGTCGCGGTTCTGAGTGTTCTGGATGAGAAAGACCATGAGAAAGGTCACAATCGTGGTGCCGGTGTTGATGACCAGTTGCCAGGTATCGCTGAACCCGAAGACCGGTCCGGTAGTCACCCAGAGGATG
>JAXIPK010000092.1:0-2025 GCA_045402975.1 Acidobacteriota bacterium | reverse complement strand
CGCGGCGCGTCGGCTACGCGCCGCGGAATGCCCGCCAGAGATGCGAGCAGCGCCGCCTGAAAGGCATTCTGAAAGAGCACCGCGAGGTCGAAGCACTCGCGCCGCACTTCGCCGGCCAGCCGCAGCAAGCCGGCGATTCCCTGGTGCTTGCCGCGGTGGTCGAAGACGAGAATGCGCTGCACATCGGCGCGGCGGGAGTAGAGGTCCGCCACGCTGGGGCGGGCCAGCACCACCAGCTCTGCCCGCGGGAAGCGCGCGCGCACCGCCTCCAGCGCGGGAAGGGCAAGAATGGCGTCGCCCACCCAGTTGGGTGTGCGGATGAGAATCTTCCCCGCTTCGGTGATGGGCGCAGACATGGTCGCTAAGCGCCCCGCACCAAGCGCTCTTCGATTGCCGCCAGAAATGCCGGCTCATCCTCCAGGCGCAACTCCATCCGGCAATAGAAGGTCGGCGGCAAGCTGGGCGGCACGACGGTCATGTTGATCAAGTCTTTCTCGGTAGTCAGTAAGGCGCGCCCCTTGACGCTGTCGGCATAGCGGATGATGCGGCGGAAGTCCTCGATGCCGTAGCGGTGGTGGTCGGCGAAGGCGAGCGTCCCGGCGAGATTGAACCCGGCGCGGCGCAGATCGTCCCAGAACGCCTCCGGGTTGCCGATGCCGCAGAAAGCGACCGCCGGCGTTTGCTTTAGCACAAAGAGATTGGCCACGCGGTGAGCGCCGGCTTCAAACACTCCGCTGAGATGCGTGGTGGCCGGGAAGAGCGGCGCGCGCGGGTTGAAGCGCCGCAGGACGGCTTCCACCTTGCGCGGCACGCCGTTCGAGGCGCGCGTCAATACGATCAGGTCGGCGCGGGCCAGCGCCGCGAGCGGTTCGCGCAGACGCCCGGCGGGAAGCACAGCGCCTTCGGCAAACGGGTCGGTGGCGTCGATGAGCAACAAGTCGAGGTCGCGGTGAAGCCGCAGATGCTGGAAGCCGTCGTCGAGCAAAAACACTTCCGGCGGCTGCGCGGCCTCCAGTTGGAGGATTTGCCGCGCGAGAGCGATGCGGTCGGCGCCGATGCCAAGCGTAACTTCCGGCAACGCCCGCGCCAGCAGGATGGGTTCATCGCCCATCAGCTCGGGCGTGAACTTCGAAACTTCGCCCTGGCCGTTGACGACCAGCGGTGCGAACTCGCGGCGGCCGTAGCCGCGGGTGAGAATGGCGACGCGGCGGCCGCGCTCGCCCAGCCGGCGCGCCAGGTGCAGCACCATCGGCGTCTTGCCCGTGCCGCCCAGGGTAACGTTGCCGACGCTGATGACGCGCACAGGCAGGCGCTCGCTCTTGAGCCAGCCGCGCCGGTAGGCCGCGGCGCGCAGGCGCATCGCGCCGGCGTAGAGCTGTTCGAGCGGCCAGAGCAGCCAGCGAATCCAGCGCGGCCACATCAGCTCGGCGCTCCTCCCTGCGCCGGACCGATAAGAGCCGCGATGCGCGCCGCGCAACGGGCGGCAGCGCCGCGCTCGCGCTCCACCAGCGCCCGGCCGGCGGCCCCGGCACGGTGACAGGCTTCGGGATTTGAGAGCAGCGCCGCCAGCAGCACGCCCATCTCGTCGGGCGAGTTCACTTGAAAGGCGGCGTGGGCCTCCACCAGCGCGCGGGCGACGCCGCGAAAATTTTCCATCGAAGGGCCGAACAGCACCGGCTTGCCCCATAGCGCCGGCTCAATGGGGTTGTGGCCGCCGGCGCGTACCAGCGAGCCGCCGACAAAAGCGATGTTGGCGGCGGCGTAGGTCCCCGCCAGCTCGCCCAGGGTGTCGAGCAGAAACACCGACGGGCGCCCGTTGGCCGCTGCTCCCTGGCTGCGCCGCACGTAGCTCACCCCGCGGCGCTGCAGGAGCGAAACCACATCTTCGAAGCGCTCCGGATGGCGCGGGGCCAGCACCAGCAGCGGGCGGCGGCCGCCCACCGAGCCGCAGATGTCCAGCGCCCGGAGAATCTGCTCCTCCTCCGCCGGAAGCGTGGAGCCGGCGACGATGATGGGCGCGCTCTG
>JAXIPK010000097.1:0-10206 GCA_045402975.1 Acidobacteriota bacterium | reverse complement strand
GGTGGGGGTGACCAACTCGACCATGCAGGCCCGCGACTTCACGGTGCGGGTGGCCGAGACCACGCTGTTCAACCCGTTGTGGAGCACCTTCGGAGGGTTTGAGACCTTCTACCGGCTGCAGAACACGGGGCGGGACACGCTGAACGTCACGCTGCGGCTGATCAACGACGCCGGGACGACGGTGGCGACGCACAACCAGATGCTGGCGGCCAACTCGACGGCGCCGACCATCTTCACCGGACCGGGGCCGGCGCCGGGCTTGGGGGTGGCGGACAATCAGGCGGGGCAGGCCATCCTGACCCACGACGGCCCGCCGGGAGCGTTGCAGGTGGACGGGTTTCTGGGGTCGTTCGCGGGGACATCGGTGGTGCTGCCGATCAAGATTGTGGCGGCCCGCGAAGGCGTCAGCGTCTCGCGCCTGCAGCCCACGGGCGGAGGAGGTGGCGGAGCAGTCAACAGCGTGACAGCCGGCGACGCTTCCATCACCATCGGCGGCACCATGACCAACCCCACGGTGGCAGTAACTGATGGAGGCATCACGCCGGCGAAGCTGAGCTTCACCCCGGGCACAGTCACCGAGCTCACCGAAGGCACAGGGATAGACCTGACCCCCGACACCATCACCGGCGCCGGCAGCATCGCGGTCAATGTGGGGGGAACGGGCAGCGCCAACACTGTGGCCCGCAGCGACCACACCCACGAAGTAGCTCCCCTGAGCATGGGGAATAGTGGAGTGGGGCCCAACGCCCTGGCGGTTAATGCCGGCAGCAACAACACCGCGGTGGGATCCTCTGCGCTGAGCGCCAACACCACGGGGATCGGCAACACCGGCGTGGGGCGCAACGCCCTGGGCTCCAATACCACCGGCAGCAACAACACCGCGATAGGCTCCAGCGCCTTGTTCGTCAACAGCACGGGCACGGGCAACACCGCGCTGGGGCGCGAGGCACTCGTCAACAACACGGGTAACAGCAACACGGCGGTGGGAACACAGGCGCTGGGCCTCAACAGCAGCGGTACGCTCAACGTGGCGGTCGGATTTGGCACTCTGGACTCCAACACAACGGGGTTCAATAACACAGCCGTCGGGGCGGGGGCCTTGGGCAGCAACGCCACCGGCGGAAACAACACAGCCGTGGGGCTCAACGCCTTGAGCGTCAACACGGCGAACGGCAACACCGCTGTGGGATCGGCCGCACTGAACCAGAACAGCACCGGCACCGGCAACACGGCCGTGGGGCAGGGCGCCCTGAACCTCAATACGACTGCGAGCAACAACACCGCCGTGGGCGCCAGCGCGCTCCTCACCAACAGCCTCGGCACAAACAATACCGCCGTAGGAAGAAGCGCGCTGCAATTCAACACCGCCAGCACCAACACGGCGGTCGGGGCGTTCGCCCTGGGCGTCAACAGCTCCGGCGATAGGAACACCGCCGTGGGGAATGCGGCGCTGGGCGCCAACACCACGGCCAGCGACAGTACCGCTGTAGGCGCTGGCGCCCTGGCGGTTAACACGGCGGCCGGCAACACGGCCGTGGGGTCCGGCGCTCTGGGTAGCAATATGATTGGGGCGAATAACACCGCCATCGGCGTCGACGCCCTTGTAAGTAACAGCGTCAGCGGCAACACGGCCGTTGGGGCCTTCGCCCTGGACGCCAACACCACCGGTTTCCAGAACACGGCGGTTGGCTCTGGTGCGCTGGGCGCCAACATCGGCGGCCCCATGAACACCGCGCTGGGCTTCAACGCTCTTGCGGCCAGCACCGCTGGCGGCAACAACACCGCGGTTGGCTTCAGCGCTTTGAGCGCTGCGACCGCCGGCCTGAACAATACGGCAATCGGGGCGAACGCGCTGGATGCCAACACCAATGGCAACGGCAACACCGCCATTGGAGACGGCGCTCTGGGGAACCTCGCCATGGGCAGCAGCAACACCGCGCTGGGCTTCGGCGCTTTATTCGGCTTGACCGACGGTACGGCCAACATCAGCATCGGCGACAGTGCGGGAACAGGCCTAACAACAGGCGTTCGCAATATCTACATCGGGGCTCCGGCTGGCGGCGCGATGGAATCCGACACAATCCACATCGGCGCGACGTCGATACAGCAGCAGGTCTTCATCCCGGGAATTCTTTCCTTGAATCTACCCTCAGGCTTTCCCGTAATGATCGAAGCTCTTACCGGTCGGCTGGGGGGAAACTTCTCCACTCGGCGCGTGAAGGAGGACATCGGGGACATGGGGGAGGCAAGCACCAAGCTGCGGCGGCTGCGGCCGGTTACGTTCCGCTATCGGCAGTCGCAGGCCGACGGCTCCAAACCCCTCCAGTACGGGCTGATTGCTGAAGAAGTGGCCGAGGTGATGCCGGAGCTGGTGGTCTTGGACAAAGACGGCCAGCCCCTGACCGTCCAGTACCAGGTGCTCCCGGCGCTGCTGCTCAACGAGCTACAGCGCCAGGAGAAAGAACTGGCCGCGATGAATGCCGAGCTGCAGGTTCTTCGCGCCCAGCAGAAGCGGCTGGAAGCGTTGGAAGCGGAAATGGCGGAACTGAAGGCAGCGCTGCGCTACCAGCGGGCTGCCCGGACTCTCGACTAGCGGGAAACCGCCCTCTTCCCGAGACCGCGCTACTGGATGGTGAACTCAGCGGCCTCGGACTCGCGGCCCTGTGGGTCAGGGTTGAATACGGTAATCTTGAAAACTCCCGCTGCGGCCAGCCTCTCCAGCGGCACAGCGGTGCGCAGCTCATCGCTCGCCACATAGATCGTCGCCAAGTCGGCGCCGTTCCAACGGATGATGGCGCCGGGCAGGAAGTTCTTGCCGCGCACGATGAGCGTCAAGCCTTCGCTGCCGGCCGTCGCCGACTCTGGCGAGAGCGACTCCACCTCCGGCCGCGCCGCTTCTTCCGCCGCAGCGGACCCGCCGATCACCCACCCTGCGCCCGGCGAGCTCTCGCTCCCGACTTGCTGCGTCGGGATCTTCTCTTCGCTCGTGCTGGAGCTGGGCAGCGCCTCGCTCCCCGACGTGCTGCTCGGGGGCACTGCCTCTCCGCTGCCGCCACTCGTGCCGCCGCTGCTCGTTGTGCTGCTGCCGCTTACCGTGACGCCGAAGTTCAGGGGGTTCGAAGATCCCCCCCCCGGCGCCGGGTTGAAAACCGTCACCGGCTTTGTCCCCGCCGACGTGAGCTCACTCGCTGGAATTGCCGCCCGCAACTGACTGTTCCCCAGGTACGTCGTCAACCGCGGCGACCCGTTCCACCGCACCACCGACCCCGGCACGAAGTTCGTCCCCACCACCACCAGCGTGAACCCCGCGCTCCCCGCCGCCACCGTCCCCGGCGACATGCTGGAAAGGCTCGGCACCGGGTTGTTGACGGTGAACGTCTGCGCGTTCGACACTCCCCCGCCCGGCCCCGGCGTGAACACCGTCACTGGCGCCGTGCCCGCCGAGATCAAATCGCTGGCCGGGATCATCGCCGTCAACTGATTCGCGCTGCCAAACACCGTCGCGCGCTCCATCCCATTCCACCGCACCACCGACCCGTTCACGAAGTTCGTCCCGTTCACCACCAGCACCAGACTCGTCCGCACGCTCCCCGCCACCGCGCTCGCCGGCATGAGCGAGCTTGTCGTCGGCGCAGGATTGCTCATCGACTGAATGGGGAAACCCAGTCCATTGGAAAGACCCCCACCCGGCGTCGGCGTAAACACGGTGATGGTGGCCGTGCCCGCGCTCAGAATGTCGCTGGGAGGAATGGAGGCCTGAAGGATTCCGGTGCTCAAGAAAACGGTAGTGCGGTCGCTGCCATTCCAGCGCACTACGGAATTGGAGACGAAATTCGAGCCCACCACGGTCAGGGTGAACGCTCCACTTCCTTGTGTAACCCCGGCCGGCAACAGCCCGGTGATGGTCGGGAACGGGTTGCGCGATGAAACGATGACTGAGGCGCCATTCGAAGCGCCTCCAGTGCCGGGCGAATTGAACACCGTCACCGTGGCCGAACCCGGAACGGCGACGTCGCTCGCTGTGATGGTCGCCTTCAATTGCGTCGGGCTCATGAGCATTGTCGCTCGATCGCTTCCCTTCCAGCGCACCACCGACCCCGGATGGAAGTTCGTGCCGTTGACAATCAAATCGAAAGTGGGACTCGTCGCCGGCACCGTGTTGGGCTGCACATCGGTGATGGACGGACTCAGCAGCGTGATGTTGGCGCTGGCGGAAGTGCCTCCTCCGGGAGCGGCGTTGACAACCCGGACCGCAGCCGGACCGGCATTGACCGTGTCGCTGGCGGGGATGGTCGCTTGAACCTGGTTGGCATTCACGAAGGCAGTGGTGCGGTTGCCACCATTCCATTGCACGACTGAATTGAGTACGAAGCCGGAGCCGTTGACGGTGACCATCAATCCGGCCGTACCCACCGGGGCACTGCTGGGAAGAGCCGATAAGAGGGTGGGGACGGGGTTGTTTATAGTGAAGGTCTGCGAATTCGAGGTTCCACCGCCGGGCGCCGGATTGAAAACGGTAAGTTGCGCCGTCCCACCGGCCGCTACGTCCCCCGCCAGGATGGTGGCGGACAATTGGCCGTTGTTTACGAAAGTTGTGGCTCGATCAGCTCCGTTCCAGCGCACCACCGATCCACTGACAAAATTCGACCCGTTCACCGTCAATGTAAACTGTGCCCCGCCCGCCAGAGTGTTCGTGGGCACGAGGCCAGCCAGCGCCGGCACCGGGTTGTTGATGGTAAAGGACTGCGCAGTCGAGAGGCCACCCCCGGGCCCGGGATTGAAGACGGTCACTGAGGCGGTCCCGGCGGCGGCGATATCGCTCGCCGGGACGGTCGCTGTGAGTTGCCCGCCGTTCACAAACGTCGTCGTCCGATCGGCTCCGTTCCAACGCACCACCGCTCCGTTCACAAAGCTCGACCCGTTCACCGTCAACGTGAACTGTGCCCCGCCGGCCGGCGTGTTTGTGGGTGAGATACTGCCCAGCGCCGGCGATGGATTGTTGATAGTGAAGACCTGCGGGCTCGATGGCCCGCCGCCCGGTGCCGGATTGAATACCGTCACCTGCGCCGTGCCACCTGCGGCGATGTCGGTTGCGGGAATGGTGGCCGTCAACTGCCCGCCGTTCACAAACGTCGTCGTCCGATCAACTCCGTTCCAGCGCACCACCGCTCCGTTCACAAAGCTCGACCCGTTCACCGTCAAGGTGAACTGCGCCCCACCCACAAGGGTGCTCGTGGGCGTGATGTTGTTGAGCACCGGCAGGGGATTATCGATGCTGAAGCCCTGAGTTCCAGATACCCCGCCGCCCGGCGCCGGGTTCAGCACGGAGACCTGTGCCGAACCTGCGGCCGCGAGGTCGCTGGCCGGGATCGTTGCGGTCAGTTGTCCACTGTTGACAAACAGCGTCGCCCGGTCGCTCCCGTTCCACCGCACCACCGCGCCATTGACAAAATTCAACCCGTTCACCGTCAAAGTAAACTGCGCCCCGCCCACCAGCGCGTTTGTAGGCGAGAGGCTACTCACTGTCGGCGCTGGGTTGTTGATGCTGAAAGTCAGGCTGTTGGACGCCTGCGGCACGGTTTCCGGCGTGAAGACATCTACCTGGGCAGTCCCTGCGGCGGCGATGTCGCCGGCCAGAATTGTCGCCGTCAGCTGTCCGCTGCCCGCAAGCGAGGCGTCGGTCACCCGATTGCTGCCATTCCAGCGAACCGTCGAGCTGGTGAGGAAGTTCGACCCATTCACCGTCAGCGGAAAGCTTCCGCTATTCACAATTGCACTTGACGGTGTAAGCGTGTTCACCACGACCGCCGGCGGAGTGCTGATTGTGAACGTAACGGAACCTGAGGGGCCTCCGCCCGGCGTCGGGTTAAACACCGTAACTGAGGCTGTACCGGGAGAGGCAAGGTCAGTCTGTGGGATGGTGGCTGTCAACTGAGTGCTATTCACAAAGGTTGTCGTCCGGTTGGCTCCATTCCAGCGCACCACCGAGCTCGTCGCGGAGTTTCCCGTGTTCACGAAGTTTGACCCGTTCACGGTCAAGGTGAATTGCCCGTCGGTGGTGAGCTTGTTCGTGGGTGACATTGAGTTCAATACCGGCAGCGGGTTGTTGATGGTGAAGGTCTGCCCGCCGGAGGTGCCGCCACCCGGAGCCGGGTTGAGCACCGTCACCGTGGCTGTGCCCGCCGTGGGAATGTCGCTGCCCAGAATCGCCGCCGTCAGTTGCCCGCTGTTCACAAAGGTCGTGACCCTATCACTCCCGTTCCAGCGCACCACCGAGCCATTCACGAAATTCGACCCGTTCACTGTGAGCGTGAACCCTGCCCCGCCGGCCAGAGTGCTGGTGGGCACGATGTTGGTCAGCGTAGGCGATGGGTTGTTGATGGCAAGGGGCTGCCCGCCAGAAGTTCCGCCCCCGGGGGCCGGGCTGAAGACTGTCACTTGCGCTGTGCCCGCCGCAGCAATGTCGGCCGCTGGAATCGTGGCCGTCAGTTGAGTGCTGTTCACGAACACCGTCGCTCGATCGCCGCCGTTCCACCGCACCACCGACCCGTTCACGAAGCTCGATCCGTTCACCGTTAGCGTGAACTGGGCTCCGCCCGCCTGCCGGCTGGTGGGAGAAATGTTGTTCAGCACCGGCAGTGGGTTATTGATGGTAAAGGTCTGAGCCCCCGAGATTCCGCCCCCAGGGGTCGGACTCACAACCGTCACCGAAGCGGTGCCGGCGATGGCGATATCGCTCGCCGGGATGTCAACTTTGAGCTGTGTGCTATTCACAAAAATAAAGTTAGTCGTGCGCGGACTTCCGTTCCATTGCACCACTGAGGTGCTGACAAAGTTCGAGCCGTTTACGGTCAAGGTGAACTGCACGCCGCCCGCCAGGGTGTTGGTTGGGGAGATGGAAAGCAACGTCGGCGCCGGATTGGTGACTGTGAAGGATTGCCCCGCGGAGCTGCCACCCCCCGGCAGTGGGTTGAACACCGTCACCTGAGGCGTCCCTCCGACCGCGATGTCGCTGGCCGGGATCGTCGCCGTCAACTGCCCGCCGTTCACGAACACCGTCGCTCGATCGCCGCCGTTCCAGCGCACCACCGCTCCGTTCACGAAACTTGAGCCGTTAACGGTCAAGGTGAACTGGGCTCCGCCCGCCTGGGCGTTGGTGGGGGAAATGTTGCTCAGCACCGGCAGCGGATTGTTGATGGTAAAGGTCTGCCCGGCGGAGGTGCCGCCGCCGGGCGTGGGCGTGAAAACCGTTACCGTCGCCGTGCCCGCGGTGGCGATATCGCTCGCCGGGATGGTTGCCGTCAACTGACTGCTGTTGACGAACGTGGTGGTGCGGTCCACGCCGTTCCACCGCACTACCGACCCATTCACAAAGCTCGACCCGTTCGCGGTCAAGGTGAACTGGGCTCCGCCCGCCTGAGCGTTGGTGGGAGAAATGTTGCTCAGCACAGGAAGCGGATTGTTGATGGTGAAGGCCTGGGAACTGGTCGTCCCTCCCCCCGGGGTGGGACTGAACACCGTAACGAAAGCAGAGCCCGCGGTGGTGATGTCACCGGCTGGAATCGCCGCCCGCAATTGGCCGCTGTTGATGAAGGTTGTGGTGCGGTTGCTGCCATTCCAGCGGACAACTGAGGTGCTGACAAAATTCGACCCGTTCATGGTCAGGGTAAAGTCCACCCCGCCCGCCGTCGCATTGGTCGGCGACGTGTTGGTTAGAGTCGGCGCCGGGTTGGTGACCGTAAAGGTTTGAGGAGA
This sequence comes from Acidobacteriota bacterium, assembly GCA_045402975.1. Lineage (GTDB taxonomy): Bacteria > Acidobacteriota > Terriglobia > Acidiferrales > 2-02-FULL-67-57 > JACPRL01. The sequence continues at coordinate 2,451 of JAXIPK010000097.1, read as the reverse complement.
AGTGACCCCGCCGCCCGGCCCCGGAGTGGAGACTGTGACTGGAAACATGCCCCCCACCGAGATGTCCCCGGCTGGAATCACCGCCGTCAACTGGCCGCTGTTCACGAACGTGGTGGTGCGGTTGCTCCCGTTCCAACGCACCACCGAACTGCTGATGAAGTTCGACCCGTTGACCGTCAAAGTGAATTGCGGTCCGCCCGCTCCCGCTGTCGTGGGCAAGATGTTGTTCAGCGTCGGCGCCGGGTTGTTGACAGTGAACGTCTGCGAGTTCGACGTTCCGCCCCCGGGCGCGGGACTGAAGACCGTGACCGTCACCGTGCCCGCCGTGGCGACGTCGCTCGCCGGAATCGTCGCCGTAAGCTGAGTATCGCTCCCGAAGAGTGTGCTGCGATCCGCTCCATTCCAGCGAACCACGGAACTGGGAAGGAAATTGGAGCCGTTGGCCGTGAGCGTGAACTGCGATCCTCCAACCAAGGTGTTGTTGGGCGAGATGCTGTTAAGCACCGGCGGTGGCGGGGTAACAATCGTGAAGGTCATCGCAGCGGAGGTTCCGCCGCCAGGGGATGGATTGAATACAGTGACTTGCGCGGTACCCGGAGTGGCAATGTCGGCGGCTGTGATGGTCGCCGTCAACTGCCCGCTGTTCACAAAGTTTGTGGTGCGGTTGCTCCCGTTCCACTTGACGATCGATGTCGGCACGAAGTTTAGACCATTGACCGTCAGTGTGAACCCCGGCGAGCCCGCCAGCTTGCTGGTTGGGCTCATCGAATTGAGAGTCGGCGCTGGGTTGTTCCCCAACTGCCAGAGGATGGCCTTGTTGCTGGCCAATTGGGAACTGTTGAAGCTGAATTGCTTCGCCGTTGCCGGCGCTACTTGAACACCTATGGTCGCCGAGGCGCCATTGTTGGCCGACAGAATCGACTGGCAGGTGGCCCCAAAAACCGTGTCGGCATAGTTGAAAAGAATGTCATTGCTCGACTCGAACAACACCACCTGGAACTTGACCGTCTCCGTCGTCGGACAATTGGCGGAGGCGTTGCCGAAGTGGGGCACGTCCCGCCACTCGACCACCAGCTCGCGTGTGGGACTTGATCCGGTTACTTGCCAGAACACGTTCTGCTGAGTGTTGGGAAGGGGCTTGAGATCGTCCCACCAGGGCGCCACCAGCGTGTCCTCGAAGGCATCCGGCAACGCGACGTTGTCCGGCCCTCCGGGCGTGCCGGTCAGGCTGAGGTCGCCGTTAGCATTGACGGTGACGGTGTTGAAACTGAGGTTGCCAAACGGAATCGGGAACGGAGGCGCAATCGACGCCGAACTGTCGTCGTCCAGGTTGAGACTTGTACCGGCGATGTTGCGATAGTTGAACGAGACCGTATTGTCGTTCGTGCAGCCGCCGTTGGGCGTGGGTGTTCTGCAGTTGTAACCCTGAATGATACGCACCGTTACAATGTCGTTGCCCGGAAACACCAGCGACATCGTGTCGGCAGTCGAGGGAATGAACGTGCCGGAGTGGATGGCGTCGCCTGCCACCTGGTCGGGCGCGTTTCCGTTATCCTGCAGCGTGACGGTCTGGACCACCTGGTTGGCCGGGTTCTTCACGTCCACCAGAACATTGCCGTTGGCCGCGGCGCAATTGATGTTCAGCGAGGCCAGCGTAATCTGGGTTCCCACGGCCACAGTAAGCATGTTGGGGACGGGCTGCAGCCGCTGATTCACGACCTGATTGGAGCAGGTGAGCGAACCGTTGGCATTGAGCCGCTTGCCGGTGATGGTCGTTGAACTCAGCGTGGGCTTGTTGTCGCCCCCGGCCAGAATGAGATTCTTGATCTTGATCCAGTCATTCGGGCCCGCCACCCCGTCCAGTATGAGCTTGGCCTTTACCAGCGCGGCTACGCCGCTCACGTAGGGCGCCGAAAACGACGTTCCGTTGCCCAGGCAGTACGCCTGAGAGAAATCGCAGGTGGCGTCCCCGGTCGCGCCCATCAATCCCGTCCGTACCGTGCTGAGAATATTGGTCCCGGGGGCTCCAAGATGAACGGTGCGCCGGCCGAAATTGGAGAAAGAGGCCAGGCTATCGCTCTGGTTGGTCGCCGCCACGGAAATGACATTGGGCAGGTAGTAACTGGCGGGAAATATGGGCGCGAAATCGTTGCTGCTGGCAGAGTTATCCGCGGCAGCGACAAACAGAATGCCGTTCTGCCGCTGCACGTCGATGGCATCCAACAGCCCCTGCGAAAAATTCACCGTGGCCCAGCTGTTGTTGGTAGCCACGAAGGTAAGTTCGGGGTGAACGTTTTTGGTGGCGATGACATAGTTCAAACACTGAATGGCGTCGGAAACAAGATTAACCAGCGCAGGCCCGGTGGCGCCGGAGAGGGCCTTGCAGGCCAGAAGCTTGACGTTCCAGTTCACCCCAGTCACGCCCATGCCGTTGTTCCCCACCGCCCCGAT
>JAXIPK010000206.1:0-1923 GCA_045402975.1 Acidobacteriota bacterium | reverse complement strand
GCTTGGACACTTCTTTTCCGCCCGCGGTCAACTTGAACGGCGGGGTCGGCTCGGCGAACAGCGCCGGGCAGTCCTCGGCGGCGAGGTTGGTGATGACATTGCCGAAGCGGTCGATCTTCAGCACCATCCCCTTCCAGGATTTTTCGCTCGTCGCCTGCGCTTGGGGGATCGCCAGCTTGACGTAGTCTTCGATGGGCTCGCCGAACTTCTCCGCCTCCACTCCCTTGGCCAGCCAGCCGGCGCAGGCGGCGAAAACGTCGCGCCCGTGGAAAGTCTTGCTGACCGGCTGGCGGAAGTAGTGCTCGCTGGTGATGTGGTAGACGGCGAGCTTCTCCTGCTTGGGGTAGATGAAGCTCAGCAGGCCGTTGTCGGGCGCGATGAAGTAGTGCCGGTCGCCGCTCACCAGCAGGGCGCGCCGGTCGGTGCCCACGCCGGGGTCGACGACCACCACGTGGACCGTCCGGTAGGGAAAAGTTTCGCAGGCGTGCGCCAGGGTGAAGGCGCCGTCCAGGATGTCAAACGGCGTGAGGTCGTGGGTGATATCGACCACTTCAGCGTCGGGGCAGACGTCGAGGATGGCGCCTTTCATCGCGCCGACGTGGTAGTCGGCGGTGCCGAAATCAGTCGTCAGCGTGACGATGGGTCGAGGCATAGCGATAGAGGAGAATCCGAAGGCACGCTAACCAAACCGCGAACCGTTGTCAAGGCAAGAGCAAGCTGATTCATTCTTCCAGTATCGGTTCGTTGGGGTCGTAGTAGTGGTGGCCGCGAATGACCTTGCTGGCCGGCGCCTTGCGCAACAGGTAAATGAACTGGCGGGGCGGCTGGCCCCGCTCCTCGCGGACGACCTCGTAGAACTGCTCCTCGTAGCTGATGGTCAGGAGCTTGTCTTTCCATTTTTCTTTGGGCCGGCAACTGGCGATGCGCAGCTCGTAGGGCAGGCCTTCGACGCGCTCCACCGTGTCCGGCACGCGCGGTCCCAGCGCTGCCTCCGCGGCTTTGGCCTGAAGGCGGCGCTGGAGGCGCGCTGCCAGCCATAAGGGCAGCGAAGGCAGGAGATCGCCGGTGGCGAACGCGCCGAGGGCGCGCACCATGCCCTCTCCCGCCAGGTAGCCCAGCGCCAGATGGTGCGGGTAGATGAGGTACTCCACGGTAACGAAGATCAAGGCCATCACGCCCCGTGCTCCGCCTGCGCCTCCATAGAGGCGCGCCCGTTCGCCCAGAAATTGGAAGTACAGGGTTGCGCTGACGAGCAGGAAGCCGAGGAATTGTAGCGCCCCGGAAAGCATGGTCGCCCAGCGGAAGTGCACCGTGGACTCGGGTTGCCAGCCGTGCCACCAGTCCCGCGGCAGCAACGACATGATGATGCCGGCCAGAAAGCTCTTCATGTCCTAGTCCGGCAGGGCGCGGCCCAGGCGCCGCAGCCAGTTGCCGCAAAGATAGGTCGCCACCGCCAGCCCGCCCCAAACCAGCAGCCGATCAACGGCTGCCAGCCAGCCCAGGTAGCGCCCTTCGAGCAGGCTCGACTGCCACAAGTAGAGGCTCATCGGCAGATGCAGCAGGATGAACACCGCCGCGAGCTTCAGCGTCACCGGCAGCCAGCCGCGCTCGCCGCGAACCGCTCGTCCCAGGCAATACAGGCCCAGCGCCAGGAACGCCAGGAGCCACCACAGCCACAGCATCAGCAGCCGCTCCCCCATCTGGCTCTGGATGAGCATGGCCTGTCGAACCACGGCGTCGTGAGCGGCCTGGAATTGCAGCCCGTGGTAGGTCTCCACCACGCCCGACCAGATAGCGATCGCGGCAAGTGAAAGCATGGCCGCCACCAGGAACACGGCGGCGAACGCGCCGGAAGTCGGATGGAGCTGGCGGGCTCGTGAGGCGGCCGCCAGGCTGACGTAGATTCCGGCCACAGCCGCGGCG
>JAXIPK010000066.1:0-6788 GCA_045402975.1 Acidobacteriota bacterium | reverse complement strand
GCGATACGCAGGACGTGGCGCTACTCGAATCTTTGGGCGCTGCTCTGCTGGCCGCCAACCGCCTGACCGAGGCGCTGGAAGTTCTGGAAACTTTTTACAGGATCAAGCCGGATACCTACGAAAAGCTTTTCGAGCTCGCCGGCCGCCACTGTCAGGCCGCTCAGCCGGAGAAGGCGGTCGAAGTGCTGGCCAAGGTCAAGCAACACCTCTTCGCCGCCAAGCGCCAGAACGACTTCGTCAAGCGCCTCGACCAGGTCTTCAAGGCCCACCCCATGCTGGCGCCGCTGGCCGAGTTCACCGCCACCACGTACAGCGAGCTCAACAGAGAAAGCCGCTACTTCAACGTCCTCACCAGCCTCTTCAAGATCTACTTTCAGGGCGGCGACGCCAAGCGCGCCACCGACACCCTCGAGCGCCTCATCGACATCGACCCCTACGACTTCCACAACCAGGAATACCTGCAGCAGCTCAAGGGCAAGATCGACGACGCCCGCTACCGCGCCGTCGCCTCCCGCATCGCCAGCGCCGCCACCGGCCAGGCGGCGGGCTTTTCGCCCACCGAAGAAAAAATGGATGCGGCCACGGCCATCGTCGACCCCGTGCGCCGCCGCGCCTTGCTGGAAGACATGATGGTGCAGGTCGAGCTCTTCCTCCAGTACTCGCTCACCGGCAAGGCCATTGAGAAGCTGCAAAAAGTGTGGGAGCTTTTCCCCGGCGAAGAATCGGGCAACCAGCGCCTCTACGACCTCTACGCGCGCGCCCAGTATTTCCCCACCGGCTTCGGCCAGCCTCCTTCCGCCGACGCCGGAGCGGCTGCGCACGCAGCTCCCGCGCGTGCCGCCGCGCCTGCACACGCCGCCCCCGTCGCGGCGCCGGTGGAGACCTCGAACGACCTCGCCAAGATTGCCGAGGTCACGCACACACTTTTCCGCCAGACCACTCCCAAGACGGTTCTGAACACCGCCATCAGTGAGCTGGGCAAGTACTTGCGCGCCAGCCGCTGCCTGGGTGTGCTGGGGCGTCCCGAGGGCACGCCGACCACGGCGGTGGAGTGGTGCGCGCCCGGGGTGCCGCAATCGCCCGCCGCGGCGGTGATGAAGCTGCTCGGCCTGCTGGGCCAGTCGAACCTCGACCACGAAAGCGGCGCCGTCCTCAGCGCCCAGCTGTCGCCCGAGCTCAAGCAGGTGGGCGCGCAGTCGGTGCTCGCAATGCCGCTCATCGACAAGGAGAAGCAGGAACAGCTCGGCCTCATCGTCGTCTCCCAGGCCGACCAGAACCGCAACTGGAAGCCCAACGAGGTTTACCTCGTGCGCGCGGTCGCCACCCAGGTGGAAAGCGCCGTCACTCACATCCAGCTTCGCTCGCTGATGAAAAAGTACGCCGTCGGCACCGAAGGCGGCGTGCTCGGCCGCGGCAGCTACCTCGATACTCTGGTCAGCGAGGCCAAGCGCTCCCGCACCGTCGGCACGCCGATGGTGCTGGTGCTCTTCGAGCTCGACAAAGGCGCCCAGCTTCTCCGCCAGGTTGGTGAAGCACCCATGCAGCAGTTGATGGAGAAGGCCGGCGAAGTCATCCTGGCCAACGTCCGCCAGAGCGACATGGCTTTCCGCTACACCCAGACCGCAGTCGCCGTTCTGCTCGGCGACACCACCGCGCCCAAAGCCCAGCCCGTGGTGGAGAAGCTGCGCAAACAGCTTTCGGCGCTGAAACTCTCGGGCGCGAAGGACGCGCTCACCTTCAGCGCCGGCATGAGCGAAGCCACCGTCCGGCCCGACTACGACGCGCTCGACATCGTCACCGACGTCATCAACCGCGCCGAGTTCTCCCTCGAAGCGGCGCGGAAGAAGACCGACGCCGTCGTTGTCCAGTGACGCCGATGAACCCACGCGACGTCGTCATCCTCGCCGGCGCCCGCACTGGCATGTGCCGCTACGGCGGGCCGCTGCGCGAGATTTCGGCCATTGATTTAGGCGCAGTTGCCGCCCGCGGCGCCGTCGAGCGCAGCGGCGTGGCGCCGGCTGAGTTCGACCACGTCATCTTCGGCAACGCCTTGCAAACTTCGGGCGACGCCATCTACGGTGCCCGCCACGTCGGCCTCAAGGCCGGCCTGCCGGTTGAAGTGCCCGCCGTCACCGTCAACCGCCTTTGCGGCTCCGGCATCGAGTCCATCATTCAAGGCGCGCACCGGCTGCTGCTGGGCGAAGCGCGCTTGGTGCTGGCCGGCGGGATGGAATCTATGAGCCAGGCGCCGCACGTGGTGCGCGGCGCGCGCTGGGGCTTCAAGCTCGGCGAAGGCCTGCTGGAAGATTCGCTCATGGTCGCGCTTAAAGACACCTACTGCGGCTGCTACATGTCCGACACTGCCGAGAACTTGGCCAAGCAGCACGGCATCACTCGCCAGGCCGCCGATGAGTTCGCGCTCCTCAGCCAGCAGCGCGCCGAGGACGCCTGGAAGGCTTGCCGGTTGAAAGAAGAAGTCGTTTCCGTAGAGCTGAAGTCGCGCAAGGGCACCACGCTCTTTGCCGAAGATGACCACCGCCGTCCGGAAACCACCCTCGAAACCTTGGCCAAGCTGCCGCCCGCGTTTCGTCCCGACGGCATCGTCACCGCCGGGAACGCCAGCGGCATCGTGGACGGCGCCGCTGCCGTCGTGATGACGACCGAAGCGGAAGCGAAGAGGCGGGGCAAGAAACCGATGGGCCGGCTGGTCGCGTGGGCGGTCACCGGAGTCGAGCCCTCCATCATGGGCATCGGCCCCGTGCCCGCTACGCGCAAGGCGCTCGAGAAAGCCGGGCTCAAGCTTTCCGACATCGACTTGATCGAGGTCAACGAAGCTTTCGCGCCGCAGTATCTGGCGGTGGAAAGAGAATTGGGACTCGACCGCTCGAAGACCAACGTCAACGGCGGCGCCATCGCGCTCGGCCACCCGCTGGGGGCGTCCGGCACGCGGCTGGTGCTGACGTTGCTCTACGAGTTGCGCCGACGCAAGGCGCGCTACGGCCTCGCCACCGCCTGCATCGGCGGCGGCCAGGGCATCGCGATCGTCGTCGAGTCCGTGTCGTAGTTCTTGCTTGTCATCCCGCTCGCCGCCCCGACGCGTCGGGGCGGCCCGAGGGATCTGCTTCTCAATCACTCAGGAGGGAGCATGGACATCCAGAAAGTCGGCGTGGTGGGCTGCGGGCTGATGGGGTCGGGCATCGCCCAGGTGGTAGCGATGTCGGGCTTCAACGTCACCGTGCGCGAGGTCTCGGACGCTCTGCTCGACAAAGGCTTCGCCGGCATCGAAAAGAGCCTCTCGAAATTCGTCGAGAAGAACCAGCTCTCTGACGTCGAAAAGAAAAACACTCTGGCGCGCCTCAAACGCACCACTGCTGTCAGCGACCTCAAGGACTGCGACCTGGTGATCGAGGCCGTCACCGAAAACCCCAAGGTGAAGAAGGAGCTCTTCGCCGAGCTCGACCGCCTATGCCCCAAGCACACCATCCTCTCCTCGAACACCTCTTCGATTTCCATCACCGAGATGGCCGCCGCCACCGGGCGCCCCGAGCGCTTCATCGGCCTGCACTTCATGAACCCGGTGCCGCTGATGAAGCTGGTCGAGGTCATCCGCACCATTCAGACCAACGATGAAGTCTTTGAGACCGGCGTGCAGTTCGCCGAGCGGCTGGGCAAAGTTCCGGTGCGCACCTGGGACCGCGTGGGCTTCATCGTCAACCGCCTGCTGGTTCCCTACCTGCTCGACTCCATCCGCGCCCTTGAGAACGGCTTCGGCTCCATCCCCGATATCGACAAGTCCATCCACCTCGGCTTGAACCATCCCATGGGGCCGTTCACGCTTCTCGATTTCGTCGGGCTCGACACCACGCTCTTCATCGCCGAAATCATGTTTGAGGAGTACCGCGAGCCGCGCTTTGCCCCGCCGCCGCTCTTGAAGCGCCTGGTAACCGCCGGCTGGAACGGCCGCAAGTCCGGCCGCGGTTTCTACGACTACTCCGACCCCAAGAACCCCAAGCCGATGGACCTGCGCCTGGTCTAGGAGGCATCGATGGCGTACGAGAATATCCTCTACGAAAAGCGCGACGGCGTTGCCTTCATCACCATCAACCGTCCCAAGGTCCTGAACGCGCTCAACCGGCGCACGCTGGAAGAGCTCGACGATTGCATCCGCGACTTCCACACCGACGACTCGCTGCGCGCCGCCGTGCTCACCGGCGCGGGCGAAACGTCCTTTGTCGCCGGCGCCGACATCAACGAGCTGGCCGTGCTCTCGCCGGTGAATGGGCGCGACTACGGCCTATTCGGCCAGTCGGTGCTCGACCGCATCGAACGCGGCGGGAAGCCCGTCATCGCCGCCATCAACGGCTTCGCGCTCGGCGGCGGCTGCGAGCTGGCCATGGCCTGCCACCTGCGCCTTGCCTCCGAGAACGCCAAGCTCGGCCAGCCGGAAGTGAAGCTCGGCCTGATTCCCGGCTACGGCGGCACGCAGCGGCTCTCGCGCCTGGTGGGCAAAGGCCGCGCGCTGCAGCACGTGCTGATCGGCGACCCGATTTCCGCCGAGGAGGCGCATCGCATTGGGTTGGTTAACGCCGTCGTCCCCGCCGCCGAATTGCTCGCCACCGCGGAAGCTTGGGCGAAGAAGATTGCCGCTAACGCTCCGCTCGCCATCCGCTTCGCTATCGAAGCGGTCAACCACGGCCTGGAGATGACGCTGCCCGAAGGGCTCTACCTCGAGGCCACGCTCTTCAGCCTCTGCGCCACGACCGAAGACATGAAGGAAGGCACCAAGGCCTTTCTCGAAAAACGCCCCCCCAAGTTTACTGGCCGTTGAGGCATAATCTCTGTGTTTCTCTGTGCCCTCTGTGACTCTGTGGTGAAGTATGAGTTTGTTCACGGTCATAATGGAATACCGCGGTGGTACTTACATAGCGCAGGTGCAAGCGCGGACGTGCCAGCAGGCGCTGTCTCGTTGGGCCAGGAAGCTGGACTTGCCAAAAGGTTCCCGAATAACCAAGCGCCTGAAGAAAGAGCTTGTTCGCGCGGTTGAAGATGGTTCGGATAGTGCTGTGCCGGTCGACTCGTGCCAGAATGTGTGGTGCAGGACGGCACTCGTTGGGAATCACCTTGCTTTGATTGACATCGTGCGAACGCACAAGGGTAGAACACTTTAACAAGCGGATGCCTGCGGAACGAAAAGGCGAGTTGGCGGCGAAGGGGCTGCGGCTGGCAATTGTCGTCAGCCGGTTCAACAGCTTCATCACCGAGCGGCTCCTGACGGGCGCGCTGGATACGCTCTCGCGCGCCGGCGCGGACGACCGCCGCATCGAAGTCGTGCGCGTACCGGGCTCGTTCGAGATTCCCGTCACCGCCAAGGCGCTGGCGCAGAGCGGCCGCTACGACGCCATCATCACGCTTGGCTGCATCATCCGCGGCGAAACGCAGCACTTCGACTACATCAGCGCCGAGGTCACGCGCGGCATCCATCTCGCCGCGCTGGAGACCGGCGTGCCCATGGCTTTCGGCGTCCTCACCACCGACACGCTTGAGCAGGCTGTCGACCGCGCCGGCGCCAAGAGCGGCAATAAGGGCGCCGAGGTCGCCCTCGCCGCCGTCGAAATGGCCAACCTGCTGCGCAACACCCGCCGCGGCAAGAAAAAGTAATGGCCTCCCGCCGCAAGGCGCGCGAGTGCGCCCTGCAACTCCTTTATCAATGGGAGGGCGACCGGCCCGAGCCGGCCTCGCTGCTGCCCGAGTTCTGGAAGGGCCGCGACGAGCCCGCTGCCACGCGCAAGTTCGCCGAGCAGCTTTTTCTCGGCGCCGTGGCTGCGCTCGACGAAATCGACCCGCTCATCGCCGCCCACTCCGAGCACTGGAAGCTCGAGCGCATGGCCGCCATTGACCGCAGCCTGCTGCGCCTGGCGGTTTACGAGATGCGCTCGCGCGCCGACGTCTCCCCCGCCGTGGTCATCAACGAGGCGCTGGAAATCGCCCGCCGCTTCTCCTCCGCCGACTCGGTCGAGTTCATCAACGGGGTTTTGGATGCGGTTCGCAAGTCATGGGACACTGGGTCGAGAGCAAAGTAGTAATGTCGATGGACAACCCACAAGAGGCACGCGAGCGTGTAGACGAGTTCGTTGGTCTTGCCAAGCGCTAACATGGAGCTGGCGGAAGGAGTGAAGCAGTTTTCAGCCCACGAATTCTTGTCTCAGTGCGCAATTGTCCTGCCTCAGTTGTACGCGGCGGGCCATCGCTTGCCTGACGTAGAGCCAGGTGAAGAAGATCCGGTCGAGGACGAGTCCAGCAAGAGCAAGCGCCTTGAACAGGAGGCCCTGATTCGAGACCAGTTGGCGTCGTTACTTGGGGAGTACGACTTGTATTCTGAAGTGTTTGACCCTGTTTCCCAAAAGGAGGCTGTCGTCGGCAGGCTGAGCAACGACTTGTCAGAGGTCTACTCAGACCTGAGGGAGCCACTATTGTGGTACGAACAGGGCAACTCGATTGATGCAGTATGGGATTGGAAGCTTGGGTTGCAAACTCATTACGGCCGTCACATCGTAGATGCGTTGCGCGTTATTCACCAGCTGATTACAGACCACATGCCGCCAGATTGGCAGAGTAGTTGAGGCTTGCCACGGTTGTCCTTCGCGATGTATAGAAAAGACCCATGAAGACCGACTGGATGACGCGCGAGCAGTACGACTGGTGGCTGGACAACGTGGCGGCGCCGGACGCGCCGCTGCGCTGGTTCGAGCGCTTTCAGACGGCCGGCCCGGTGGCCTGGGCGCTGGCGC
>JAXIPK010000249.1:0-2367 GCA_045402975.1 Acidobacteriota bacterium | reverse complement strand
CGGCTGAATGCGCACCTCAGTTCTGTTGGCCGCAACAAGTTGGAACGGCACTAGCTTTTGCTTCCCTTGCAATCAACGCCACGCAGACAACGCTTTCTCTCGCAACTGAGCGCGGGACTTTGCGCGCTGCTGCTGGCGGCGCCGGGTTGCTCCCGCGCCCGCACCGATGCCGCCGCTTCGTCGTCCGCGCCGCTGGCCTTCGTCGCCAACGGACGCAGCCACACGGTGACAGTGGTGGACTTGCGCGACCTCAGCGTCAAGGGCTCCCTCAACGTGGGGCGGAACCCGACCGACGTGCGCGCGCGCCCGGGACACGCCGAAGTCTACGTGGTGGCCACCGACGACGACCGCGTCGAGGTCATCAACGCCACCACGCAACAGGTGGAATCGGTCATTCCGGTCGGCTCGCGGCCGTTCTTCATTGAATTCGCTCCCGATGGCCGCCGCGCCTACGTGGCCAACTCGGGCTCGGACTCGCTGAGCGTCATCAACTGCGAGCGCCGCCACGTCGAAGCTACCGTGCGCGTGGGCCGCGAGCCCGGCCTGGCTCGCGCTACCCCCGATGGGAGGCTAGTCGTCGTATCCAACCGCGGCGACTCGACCGTCTCCCTGGTGAGCACCGAGACTTGGGCGGTGGAAGCGACCATCCCGGTCGCCGAGCACCCCGAGGACATCGCCATCCTCTCCGACAGCTCCAAGGCCTTCATCGCCGCTACTGGCGCCGCGCAGGTCTCCGTCCTCGATCTTCGCCGGCGCGTCCTCCTCACCCACATTCCGGTGGGAGAGACGCCGGTGGATCTGGCGATCAAGCCGGACGGCGGCGAGCTTTTCGTCGCCAACTTCGGCTCGCACACGGTCACCATCATCAACACCTGGACCAACGACGCGGTGGAAACTCTCTCCGCCGGTCGCCAGCCCGCCCGGCTTGTGATCAGCCGCGACAGCCAACTCCTCTACGTCACCAACTTCGGGTCCAACCAGGTTCAGGTGGTGGAGATTCCCACTCGACGCGTTGCCGGCAGCGTCACCGTGGGCAGCCAGCCCGACGCCACTGCGCTGACGCCGGATGAGTCCATTCTGCTGGTGACGAACTCGGGCTCGAGCGACCTGGCCGTGGTTCGGGCGCGGGAGCTGGCGCTCTCCACTCTGCTGCCGGTGGGTTCCTCGCCGCGCGCCGTGGCTGTAGTCTCCGGAGCACCGGGGCGCACCCAATGAGAATTCTCGACCGCTACATCCTGCGCGAGATGGTCAGCTACGCCGGCCTGAGCCTGGGCGTGTTTCTCTTCATCCTGATGATTCCCGAAGTGCTGCGGATGAGCGAACTGCTGGCGCAGGGCGATGTGCCGTTGCCGATGGTCGTGCGGCTGCTGTGGAGCGTGGTGCCGGGCAAGCTGATGTGGGTCATCCCGGTGAGCACGTTGGCCAGCCTGCTGGTGGCGCTCAGCCGCGCGGCGGCCGACCGCGAAGTGATTGCCATGGAGGCCACCGGCATCAGTCCCCTGCGCTTGCTGCGGCCGACGGTTGTCTTCGGCGTGGTCGGCGGCTTGCTGACGCTCTCGGCCACCGCCTGGTGGGGGCCGTGGGGAGCGCGCTCGCTGCGCGCCCTGCAGGCCGAGCTGGCGGCGGGCCGGGCGTCGTATGAAGTCCGCGCCGGCGTTTTCGACGAGCGCTTCCCCAACTCCGTCCTCTATGTGCAGGACATCGAGCCCATCACCGGCCGCTGGCGGGGAGTTCTTCTGGCCAACATCGCCGACCGGGAGAACCCGCGCCTCACCGTCGCCGAGTCGGCGGTCGCCGTGCCCGAGCCGGCGCTCAACCGCCTGCTCATTCACCTCTACAACGGCAGTACGCACAGCCAGCAGCCCGACCAGCCGCAGCGGTATTCGGTTTCCACTTTTGCCGAAAGCGTCGTGGCTGTCGCGCTTCCCGCTGCGCCTTCGGGTGAGGATGCACGCCGCAACGCCGACCTGGGGTTGGGGGCGTTGTGGGAAGCAAGCCAGCAGGGGCCTCAATGGCGCATCGCCCGCGCCGACTTCCATCGTCGGCTGGCGTTGCCCGTCGCGTGTCTTATTTTCGGATTGGTGGCCTTGCCGCTGGGCTTGCTGGCGCAACGCTCCGGCCGTCCGGTGGGCTTCGTGACCGCCGTGGCGGCGGCAATCTTCTACTACATGGTTTTCATCACTGGCGACCGCCTGGCCCGCGAAGGCAAGCTGCTGCCGGTGCTGGGCGTCTGGCTGGCCAACCTCGCTTTGCTGCTTCCGGCCCTGGTCTATCTACCCGGGCGGCGCTCTTCGGCCTGGGGCGTCGGGCTGGGGACCATGGAGGGATGGGGTGAATGGTTGCGCAGCTGGCTTCCCTCGCTGAAGC
>JAXIPK010000151.1:0-17514 GCA_045402975.1 Acidobacteriota bacterium | reverse complement strand
CGCCGTGGCGGAAGCGAGCCCGATTCCGGTGCTGATTTACTCGGTGCCGCAGTTCACCGGGCTGAAAGTGGAGGCGCCGCTGGTGGCGCGGCTGGCCGAGCATCCCAACATCATTGGGTTGAAAGAAAGCTCGGGTGACGTGCAGTTGATCGCCGAGATTCGCCGGACGACGCCGGCGGAGTTTCAGGTGCTGGTGGGTGCGGCGTCCGTGTTGTATCCGGGGCTATGCATCGGGGCGCAGGGCGCGGTGCTGGCGGTGGCGTGCGCGCTGCCAGAGCTGTGCGTGGAGTTGTATCGCGCGGCGTGCGCGGGCGACCACAGGAAGGCGCGGGAGTTGCAGGAGAAGCTGCTCGAGCCGACCGCCGCGGTCACGACACGTTTCGGCATCGCCGGCCTGAAATTTGCGATGGAGCTGCGCGGGTACGTCGGCGGCGTGCCACGAGTGCCGTTACTGCCGCTCGACGATGCGGCGCGGGCGGAGATCAAGCGGGTTTTCGCGGCGCTTGAATAGGCCGGCGGGGGACAAGCCCCCGCCCTACCCAACCTGAGTCTTGCTCCAGTATGATGAGCGGCTTGATGGGCGAGCACTGCATTCCGTTCACCGGCATTCCGCAGACGTCGGCGCTCTACCGCGAGTATCTCTACAGTTTTGAGAAGGTCGCCGGTTTCTATCCGCACAATCCATTCGAGCCCGGAAGCTTTACGGCGGCGGCGAAGGAGATTGCGCGGGAGACTTCACGCTGGCGCGCTGTCGCAGATGCGCTGGCGGAGCAGAACCGCGGCTGGGGCGCGGGGTCCGAGGTTCTGGAAAACATCGCGCGATTGGGCGAAGGCAAGGCTCTCGCGGTAGTCACCGGGCAGCAGGTGGGCCTTTTCGGTGGGCCGTGCTACAGCGTGTACAAAGCGCTGACGGCGATCGCGCTGGCAGAAGGGTTGACGGCGGCGGGGACGGCGGCGGTGCCGGTGTTCTGGCTGGCGAGCGAGGACCACGACTTTGTCGAGGTCAATCATTGTTTACTGCTCGACGCGCACGACGAACTGGTGGCGCTGAAAGATGAAGCGTCGCACGCCGACGGCCTGCCGGTGGGGCGCATTGCGTTCGGTGGATCCATTGCAGGGTTGCGGCAGCGGGTGGCGGGGCTGTGGCCGCGCGAGTCGGCCGCGGAAGCCGAGGAACTGCTGGCGGGCTACGTCCCGGGCGCAACCTACGCGGACGCGTTCGCGCGGCTCTTCACGCAGCTGTTTGCCGGGCGCGGGCTGATTATTCTGAATCCGCTCAACGCCGCGCTGCACAGTTTGAGCGCGCCGCTTTTCCGTCGGGTGCTGGAAGAGGCGGAGCCGTTGCACGCCGCGATTCGCGCCCGCGACAAGGAACTGGAGAAAGCCGGGTACCACGCGCAAGTGCATCTGCGCGACAACGCCACGCTGCTCTTTGCCAGCGTGAACGGCAAGCGCGTGCCGCTGCGGCGGCATGGCGGGAACTTCCATTTGACCGGAAAGGGCGAGCAAGCAGCGGCGGCGCTGCTCACGCAACTGGAGAGCGAGCCGGAGAGCTTCAGCGCCAACGTGCTGCTGCGGCCGGTGATGCAGGACTGGCTGCTGCCGACGGTGGCGTATGTGGCGGGGCCGCACGAAGCGGCGTACTTCGCGCAGGCCAGCGTGCTCTATGAAAAACTTTTGGGGCGGATGCCGGTGATTGTGCCGCGCACCAGCCTGACGCTGGTGCCGCCGAAAGTACAGCGCGTGCTGGCGAAGCACAAACTGAGTGTCGCCGATTGCTGGCATGCGCCGGAGCACCTCGGCGTGCTCCTGGCGTACCGCCGCATACCGCGGCGTCTTGCCGGGAGGCTCGAGCGCACGCAGGCGCGCCTGGAGAAGATGTTGGCCGAAACCGCGGACGGGGTGAAGCAGCTCGACCCCACGCTCGAAGGCGCGGTGGAGAACAGCCGGCGCAAAATGCTCTATCAGCTCGAAAAGATCCGCCGCAAGGCGGCGCGAGCGCAGGCGGAGCGCGAGGCGATTATCGGGAGACATGCGCAGGTGCTTTCCCACTGGCTCTACCCCGAGCGCGACTTGCAGGAGCGGCGGGTGAGTTTCTTGAGTTTCGTGGCGCAGCAGGGGCGGGGATTGGTAGAGCGGCTGCTGGGGGAGGTCAAGCCTCCGTGCCGCGACCACCAGGTGGTTTTTCTCTAGAAGGTGTGCAGGGGTAGGGGGTTGCTGTTCATTACGCTGAGATCCTTCGCTTCGCTCAGGATGACAACAGCGAAGGAGCGAGGTCTATAATGTGGCTGGTCAGGCGATGAAAGAGAGCCGACAAGCGGGAGTGAGCGCGGGGTGGCAGGTGATTGGGGTGGAGACGAGCGCGCGCACGCAGCTCAAAGACATCACGCGCGAGGTGGCGCAGGTGGTGAAGGAGTCGGGCGTGGAGAACGGCGCGTGCCAGCTCTACGTGCCGCACACCACGGCGGGAATTCTTATCAATGAGAGCGACGACCCGGACGTGGCGCGCGACATCGGCGAGGCGCTCGACCGCCTGGCGCCGCGCGACGCCGGCTACAAGCACTACGAAGGCAACGCCGACTCGCACATCAAGGCGTCGCTGGTGGGCAGCTCGCAGGTCGTGCCCATCGAAGGCGGCAAGCTCGGGCTGGGGCGATGGCAGGGGATTTTCTTCTGCGAGTTTGACGGGCCGCGGAAGAGGGAAGTGAAAGTGCGGGTCGTTGGCGACTGATGGAGAAAAAGCAGGTCCCTCGACTTCCCTCGCCTCGTTAGACGAGGCTCGGGACAAGCGGGATGACAAGCGTTGGAGCGAAGTCTAGGAGGTAGCAGGGATGGCAAGCAAGGTTGGAACGGGAGTAGAGACGACGCGCCAGGGCGTGGCCAGGCTCGAGCAGGCGGTGGACCTGCGCAGCGACACCGTGACCAAGCCGACGCCGGAGATGCGGCGGGCAATGGCGGAGGCCGAAGTCGGCGACGACGTCTACCAGGAAGACCCGACAGTCAACCGGCTCGAGCAGCGCGCGGCGGAGATTTTTCAGCGCGAGGCCGCGCTCTTCGTGCCCACCGGCTCGATGGGCAATCTGATTTCGATTCGGATTCACTGCGACCACGGCAACGAAGTCATCTGCGAGGAACGCGGGCACATTTTCAATTTCGAGATGGCGTCGATGAGCGCGATCGCGGGGTGCGTGGCGCGGCCGGTGCGGACCGAGGACGGCATCCTGACCTGGAAGCGGCTGGAGCCCGCGATTCGTCCCAAGGTCTACTACCGCGCGCAGACAGGGCTCATCTCACTGGAGAACACGCACAACATCGCCGGCGGGCGAGTGCTGCCGCTGGCGGTGCAGGAGGAGATTTGCGACAACGCGCACTCGCGCTCGATTCCGGTGCACCTGGACGCGGCGCGCATCTTCAACGCCGCGGCGGCGACGGGAAAAACCGTGGCGGAGCTGACCCGCAAAGTGGATTCCATCATGTTTTGTCTGTCGAAGGGCCTGGGGGCGCCGGTGGGGTCGATGGTGGTGGGCTCGAAGGCGTTCATCGAGAAGGCGCGGGTGTTCCGCAAAATGTTCGGGGGCGGGATGCGGCAGGCGGGCGTGCTGGCGGCGGCGGGGCTCATCGCGCTGGAGAAACATCCGGCGCTGCTGGCGAAAGACCACGAGCGCGCCAAGCGGCTGGCGCGCGGGCTGGCGGAGATTCCCGGGATTCGAATCAACCCGGACGAAGTCGAGACCAATATCCTGATCTTCGACGTCGCCGGCACGGGGCTGACGACGGGGGAGATTTCGGCGAAGCTCAAGGAGCGCGGCGTGCTGGCCAACGGGGTCGACCCGACCACGATGCGCATGGTCACACACTACGACGTGGACGACGAGGGCATCACGCGCGCCCTGGAAGCGTTTCGCGAAGTCATGCGGGGGCGGTCGGGGCGCTGACCAAGAGAATGCCTCGAGGAATAACTTGGACAGCAGTCAAGAGGCTACCTCGACCGTTCCATGTCCTCTTCTGGCTAGCTCTATCGAACTTTGCGATTTTTTTCGTCCTTGGAATTTCGATTCCTTACTGGGCGCCAACCGTTCCTGATTCTGTTCACTTCTATCCGTTCGAGCTTAGGCGTCTGGGGACATACTATTTAGCTTCGTGGCTTGGTTGGTACATGACCTCATCCTTCTGGATTTACGTCGTTCTACTTCTCATCATTTTTGTTGCCGACCGCATCTACCGAGATAGGGCGCAAAGTAGTCGATAGGTACGTCCGCTCATCGGATGCTCAGGATAAAGTGAACGACAACCACGCGGGGCGTTCTCCGGCGCCATCTCCTTTTCTTGCGACCCGCTTGGTTTCTTGGGTTCTCCTTGGTCTGGCGGTTCCAATTCTGAACCCGGCAGCGGGTGCTGTGGTATCTCTGCCAGCGGCGGCGAGGAACAAATTCGACCTCGCATTCGGGGTTGGCGCAGCGCCGAACTGGGTCCGGGGCCATTTGTGGCTTGGCCTTCTCATGCGTTAGAACGCGTTCTGTACGCATTTCGGTCCTCCAGCCGACCTAAGGGGTGCCACACGTCTTGTAGGCGTGTCTACGGTTTCTGCGGTTTTCGCGGTTTTTGCGGACGTTTATTTTTAGGTTGCGCTTTTTGGGGCTGAAAAGCGCAACGGAAAAACCGTAGAAACCGCAAAAACGCAAAAACCGCAAGACCGGAGAAGCAGGTCCCTCGACTACGCGCCAGCCCGCCGCGGCGGGCTGGGCTCCGCTTCCTTCGACGCGCGGCAGCGCGCGCTCAGGACAAGCGGGATGACAACTTGGTTGGTGGCGCGGCTACCGTCGGTGCGGCGGGGTGTGGTATAAATTCGGATTCTGGCCTGCGAAATGGATTTCACTTTCACCGACGAGCAGCAACAACTCCGCCGCACGGTGCGCGAGTTCGCCGAGGCGGAAATCCGCCCGCACGTGATGGAGTGGGACGAAGCCTCGCACTTCCCGATGGAGCTGGTGCCGAATCTGGGCGAGCTGGGGCTGATGGGCGTGATTTTTCCGGAAGAGTACGGCGGGGCGGGGCTGGGCTACATCGAATACGCGATCGCGATTGAAGAGCTGGCGCGGGTGGATGGTTCAATCGCGCTTTCGGTGGCGGCGCACAATTCGCTCTGCACCAACCACATTTTCAAGTTCGGCTCTGAAGAGCAGCGCAAGAAGTACGTGGTGCCGCTGGCGCAAGGCAAGAAAGTTGGCTGCTGGAGCCTGACCGAGCCCGAGGCCGGCTCCGATGCCGGCGGCACGCGCACCACCGCGGCGCTGAAGGATGGGCAGTGGGTCATCAATGGCTCGAAGACTTTCACCACCAACGGCCACCACGCCGACGTGTGCGTGGCGATGGCGGTCACCGATCCCGACAAGGGCCACCACGGGATCACGGCGTTTGTGTTTGAGCGCGGCACGCCCGGGTTCCGTCCGGGGAAAAAAGAAAACAAACTGGGGATGCGCGCCAGCACGACGTCGGAAGTGATTTTTCAGGACTGCCGGCTGCCGGCGGAGAACCTGCTGGGCAAGCGCGGCGCGGGCTTCGTCAACAGCCTGCAGGTGCTCGACGGCGGGCGAATTTCAATTGCGGCGCTGGCGGTGGGCATGGCGCAGGGCGCGTTCGAGGCCGCGCTCAGCTACTCGAAGCAGCGCAAGCAATTCGGCAAGCCGATTTCCAGTTTCCAGGCGATGCAGTTCAAGCTGGCCGACATGAAGAAGGACATCGAAGCGGCGCGCTGGCTGACCTACGCCGCGGCGTTCGCGGCCGATGAAGGCAAGGCCAACACCAAGCTCTCGGCGATGGCCAAGCTTTACGCCAGCGAAATTGCGGTGCGGGTAGCGAACGAGGGCGTGCAGATTCACGGCGGCTACGGCTTCGTGAAGGATTATCCGGCGGAGAAGTATTACCGCGACGTGAAGCTTTGCACCATCGGCGAGGGCACGAGCGAGATCCAGCGGCTGGTCATCGCCCGGGAGCTGCTGGGCAAGCAGGAGTCGCGTTGAAGAGCGGCGTGGAAGCGGCTTCGCTGGCCGAAGGCGTGCGCCAGGGCGACCCGCGCGCCATCGCCCGCGCCATCAGCGCCATCGAGAACCGCGAAGCGAGCGCGGAGCAACTCATCCGCGAGTTGTTCGCGCACACGGGCCGCGCGCTACTGGTGGGCGTGACCGGCGCGCCGGGCACAGGGAAGAGCTCGCTGGTCAATCGCCTCGCCGGCCACTACCGCAGCGCAGGGAAGAGCGTTGGAATTCTCGCCGTCGATCCCACGAGCCCGTTCACCGGCGGCGCGCTGCTGGGAGACCGCATCCGGATGCAGCAACACGCCACCGACGACGGCATCTACATCCGCTCGATGGCGACGCGCGGCTACCTGGGGGGCCTGGCGCGGGCCACCGCCGACGCGGCGTTGGTGCTCGACGCCGCGGGCAAGGACGTCATCCTGATTGAAACCGTCGGCGTGGGGCAGGACGAAGTGGACATCGTGCGGCTGGCCGATGCGACGCTGCTGCTGCTGGTCGCCGGCCTGGGCGACGACGTGCAGAACTTCAAAGCCGGCGTGATGGAAATCGCCGACGTGTTCGTCATCAACAAAGCCGACCGCGGCGACACCGACCGGCTGGAGGCGGAGCTCAAGACGATGCTGAGCTTGAGCCAGCGGCCCGACGGTTGGAAGCCGCCGGTGGTGAAGACGATCGCGACGGAAGGCACGGGCGTGCCGGAGCTGGCGGCGGCGCTGGAGAGTTTCCTGAAGCAGCTCGACCGCGAAGCCAAGCGCGTGGAGCGCTGGCAGCAGCGGTTGCTCGATCTCATCCGGCAGCAGGCGCTCGAGCGCGTGCTCGAGGCCGGTGTCGGCCGCCAACAACTGGCCGACTACGCCCGGCAGATTGTGCGGCGCGAGCGCGATCCCTACAGCGTGGTGAGCGAGCTGCTGCGCGATGCGGGGATGACGAAGTGAAGCTCGACCACATCGGCATCGCCGTGCGCTCGCTCGACGCCGCGCTGGGCTTCTATCGCGAGAGCCTCGGCCTGCCGCTCACCGGAATCGAGGAAGTTCCGGCGGAAAAAGTCCGCGTCGCCATGATTCCGCTGGGCGAGACGCGCATCGAGCTTCTGGAGGCGACGGCGGCCGACTCGCCCATCGCCCGCTTCCTCGAGAAGCGCGGCGAAGGCATCCACCACATCGCTTTCGCGGTCGGCGAACTCGAGGACCAGCTGCGCCGGCTGGAAGCCGGCGGCGTTCGCATCCTGCCGGGCAAGGGCGAGTACGGCGCCAGCGGCCATCGCTATGCTTTCCTGCATCCGGCGAGTTGTGGCGGCGTATTGGTCGAGCTCGTCGAAGCGCCCAAGGTGAAGAAGTGAAGTTCGGCGAGTTTGAAATCTTCGTCCTGTCCGACGGGCGGTTTCGCCTGGACGGCGGCGCCATGTTCGGCGTGGTGCCGAAGACGATGTGGGAGCGGCGGCTGGCTTCGGATGAGCGCAACCGCGTCACGCTGGGCTTGAACTGTCTGCTGATTCGCGCCGGCAAGCAGACCATCGTGGTTGAGACCGGCACCGGAGAAAAGTTCGACGCCAAGCGCCAGGATATTTTCGGTATCGACCATTCGGTCACGCTGCTCGATTCGCTCGCCGCGCGCGGCGTGGCGCCCGAGGACGTTACGCTGGTCGTCAACACGCACTTGCATTTCGACCACTGCGGCTGGAACACGCGCTTGGGCAAGGACGGCAAGCCGGTCGTAACTTTTCCTCGGGCCCGCTACGTCGTGCAGCGCGGCGAATACCAGCACGCCTTGCAGCCCACCGAGCGCGACCGCGCCAGCTACCTGCCGGAGAACATCCAGCCCATGGTGGACTCGAATCAGTGGGTTTTCCCGGAGACCGACACGCAGCTCGCGCCCGGCATCGAGCTCGTCCGCATTCCCGGCCATACGCGCGACATGCAGGGCGTGCGCATCCGCAGCGGCGAGCGCACCGCGTTCTTCTTCGCCGACATGGTGCCCACCACGGCGCACTTGCAGTACCCGTGGATTATGGGCTACGACCTTTATCCGATGACCACGCTGGAGCAGAAGAAGAAATGGATCCCCGAAGCGGTGAAGAACGAGTGGCTCTGCTTTTTCGCGCATGACCCTGCCGTGCCCGCGGCGTACTTGCGCGAACGGGAAGGGAAGATCGTGGCCGAGCCGTTTCTGGAGCTAGAGCTGGTGGGGAGCAAATGAAGAGCTCACCGCAGAGGGCGCAGAGAAAAGCGGAGGGCGCAGAGAAGGAACAAGCAGGTCCCTCGGCGCTTCCCTCGTCCCGCGCTGCGGGACTCGGGACAAGCGGGATGACAGCGTTGCTAATCTAGCCTAGGAGGGCAGCAGTGGCAGAACAGATAAAGCTGGGCATCATCGGCGGCAGCGGACTCTACGGCATGGCCGGCCTGACGAAGACGAAGGAGGTGCGCATCGCCACGCCCTTCGGCAAGCCCTCCGACGCGTATCTCGTCGGCACGCTGGGCGGCACGCGAGTGGCGTTTCTGGCGCGGCACGGCCGCGGCCATCGCATTCTTCCCTCCGAGCTCAACTTCCGCGCCAACATCTACGGCTTCAAGAAGCTGGGCGTGGAGCGCATCTTGTCGGTGAGCGCGGTCGGATCGCTGAAAGAAGAATTGAAGCCGATGGACTTCGTTCTCCCCGACCAGTTCTTCGACCGCACGCGGGGCCGCATCTCGACCTTCTTCGGCGAAGGCATCGTCGCCCACGTGGCCTTCGCCGACCCCATCTGCCCGCAGCTCCTCGGCGTGCTGGAGGAAGCCTGCAAGCGCGCCGGCGTCACCGTGCATCGCCGCGGGACGTATGTCTGCATGGAAGGCCCGATGTTTTCCACCAAGGCCGAGTCGCACACCTACCGCAAGCTGGCCTTCGACATCATCGGCATGACCAACCTGCAGGAGGCCAAGCTGGCCCGCGAAGCGGAAATCTGCTACGCCACTGTCGCCATGGTCACCGACTACGACTGCTGGCACGCCGAGCACGACGCCGTCACCGGGCACCAGGTGATGGAATACCTGGCGCGCAACATCGAGAACGTACAGAAGGTCATCCGCGAAGCGGTGCCGCGCGTCCCGGCGGCGCGCACCTGCAAGTGCGGCTCGGTGCTGGCCCACTCCATCATTACCGACCCCAAGCTCATCCCCGCCGCCACCAAGAAGAAGCTGAAGCCCATCATCGGCAAATACATCAAGTAAGCCACGCGTCGAATTAGTGTAAAATCGCGCCCAGCGAGGGGGCGGCACGATGGAATTCCTGTCACTGTTCGGCCCGATGGATTTGACGCCGGCCATCATCGTCAAGCTGGTGCTGGCGGCGGCGCTGGGCGGGCTGGTGGGGTTGGAGCGCGAGCTGCGCGGCAAGCCCGCCGGGCTGCGCACCAACATGTTCATCTGCGCCGGCTCGGCGCTCTTTACCATTCTCTCCGAGCTGATGGCGCTGCAATGGGGCGGCGATGCCACCCGCGTCGCCTCGCAGATTATTCCCGGCATCGGCTTCATCGGCGCCGGCTCCATCATCCGCGCTCAGGGCGCGGTGCGCGGGCTGACGACTGCCGCCACGATTTTCGTTCTGGCCAGTGTCGGCATGGCGGTGGGCAGCGGCTTCTACTGGACCGGAATCTTCGCCGCCGTCACCATGCTCCTGATGCTTTCGATGCTGGGTTGGTTCGAACGCCACTTCCAGTGGAAAACCGAGGTTCGCAGCTACGAGCTGGAGCTGCCGGAGCTTGAAACGGTGAAGAAGATTCTCATGCCGGAGCTCGAGCGCCGCGATCTGAAGCCCCACAGCCTGGCCTGCCGCCCGCGCGACTCCCACGTGCAGGTGCGCTTCGACCTCGACACCAGCGAGCGCGAGCACCAGGAGCTGATCCGCGAGTTCATGAGCTGGAAGGTGCCCTGCCAGATGGTGCAGCCGCAGGGCGGCAGCTTCGAGTAGAGGCTGCGCGCGTTGTCCCGCCTGCTTGCCTTTCTCCGCGCCACGATTGCCGGCGGCTTTACGTTTCTCTGCCTGTACCTGCTGGCGACGCCGTTCGTCGTGCACGCCCGCCTCACGGGTCGCATCCAGCCGCTCTACTCCGTGGCGCTCTGGATTGTCCGCAACGCCCTGCGCCTGGCGGGGGTGACGATTGTGGTGACGGGCCGCGAGAACCTCCCGCAGCGCACCTGCGTCTACATGGCCAACCACCAGAGCAACATCGACCCGCCCATTCTCTTCGTCGCGCTGCCGCCGCGCATCGCCATGATGGGCAAGAAGCAGGTGTTCTCGATTCCCGTGCTGGGCGGCGCCCTGCGCGCCGGCGAGTTCGTTCCCGTCCACCGCGAAAACCCCGAAGAAGCCCGCGAGTCGGTGGAAGTGGCGCTGGAAAAACTCCGGCGCGGGGTTTCCTTTCTGGCTTACCCGGAAGGGCACCGCAGTTGGGACGGCCGCTTGCTTCCCTTCAAGCACGGCGTTTTTGTGCTGGCCATTCGCGGCGGCGTCCCCATCGTGCCGATTACGGTGGACGGCGCCACTGGCTTGATGCCGAAGGGAAGATGGGAGATTTATCCCGGCGTGGTGCGCGTCACCATCCATCCGCCGGTGGAGACCGCGAACCGCAAGGTCGAAGAGCGACGCAAGGTGGGACGCGAGGTGCGCGCCATTATCGCCTCGGCGCTGCCGCCCGAGTTGCGCGGCGAGCCGCCTGCCGAACACGCCACCGGCGCGGAGTCCTCGCAGTCGGGCTAGGCTTTCCGTAGCTGCTCCACTTCTTTCCGCAGCGCCTTCAGCTCGTCGTGCAGCTCGGGCAGCCGGGCGTAGAGGGCCGAGCACTTCATCCACAGCCGCGCGTCGATGGCCGGTGCACCGGAGATGTGCCGCCCGGGCTCGACGTCGCCGGGGATTCCCGTCTGAGCGATGGCGCGCACGGCGTCGCCGATGTGGCAGTGGCCCGCCACGCCCACCTGGCCGCCGAGAATGACGTCTTTGCCCACGTGCGTGCTGCCGGCCAGCCCGACCTGCGCGCACAGAAGGCTGTCCTCGCCCACCGTGCAGGAGTGGCCCACCTGCACCAGGTTGTCGATCTTCACCCCGCGGCCGATGCGCGTTTCGCCCACCGTGGGGCGGTCGATGCAGGCGTAGGCCTGAATCTCGACGTCGTCTTCAATCGTGGTCGAACCGGCGGGGCGAATCTTGTAGTAGTGTCCGTCGTCCTGGCGCGCGAAGCCGAAACCGTCGGTCCCCACCGCGGCGCCATTCTGCAGAGTCACTCGGTTCCCAATGCGCACCTCCTCGCGCACCACGGCGTGGGCGTGGGCGGTGAAGTCGTCGCCGATTTTCACCCCGCGATAGAGGGCCACAAAGCTGTGCAGGCGGCAGCGCTCGCCGATTTCCACCTCGTCGTCAATGAAGCAGTAGGGACCGATGGAGGCGTCGCGTCCGATCTTGGCGCGGGGAGAAACCACTGCCGTGGGATGGATGCCGGCCGGGAAGGGAAGCGCGGCGTGGAAGAGCTCAATGGCGCGGGCAAACGTGTGGTAGGGGTTGCCGCTGCGCAGCGTGGGCAGCGGCAGCGCGTCCATTTCGCGCCCCACCACCACCGCGCCGGCGGCGCTGCGCCGCAGATGTCGCCGGTAGCGCGGGTTGGCGAGAAACGTCAGCTCGCCCGGGCCCGCGGTCTCAATCGGCGCCAGACCGCGAATCTCCACTTCGCCGTCCCCGGTGAAGTCGCACTGCAACCGCTCGGCCAGTTCGCGTAGTTTCATCGCACTCCTCCGTCCGGATACAGGCCCTATGAAACCACAGATGCACACGGATGAACACTGATGAAAGGCGGGGAACCAAACGTGATTGTCTATTCGCTGAAGAGACCCGGCTGGCGCGACGGTTCCGGCTCGGCGCGCTTGCGCCGCGGCAGGTGGCGGCCGCGGTTGGGCGTGACCGCCAGAACTTCGAGCGCGGAAAGCGCGGCGCGCGGCACGAACGCCTTCTGGTGGCTGCCGTTCAGGTCCGGCGGGGTGAAGAGATACCCGTGCGCGCTCTGATGCAGCAGGTCGTTGACGATGACGCCTTCCAGCGTTTCGTTGTCGCGGAACTTGAGCCGCACCCACAGGCCTTCGAGCTTCGGCCGGCGCAGAAAGGCGCTTTGATTCGGCCGCCCTGGGGGCTCGTCCCAGTCGCGCACAAACCACGCTACCTTGACGTCCTTCCAGGTCAGCTGCCGCACCGCGCCCGCCGGGTCGAGCAGCTCCAGCCCCTCCTCGCTGTCGAAGTGGCGCGGGTTCAGGTAGCCGCGGAGGCGCTCGCCGGAAAACGTTTCGACGATGACTTTCTTGTGCGTCGATGACACTTTGCTCTGCATTGTTGCGCGAGTTGCCCGTCCTGGCGGGCGATTTACCCCGGTTGCGCCCTATGCTAGTATTCGGTTCGGCAAGGTGTCAATCCGCCCCTGCTTCGCGGGGGCGCAGGAGAGCCCGCGAGACAGTTGTCCGAGACCCATCAGATCCTCCGCTCGACTCGGGTCATCACGTTCATCACTCTTCTCAGCCGCGTTTCCGGCTACATTCGCGATTTGGTGGTGGCGCTGCTGCTGGGGACTTCGCTGGCCGCCGACGCTTTCGTTATCGCCTTCCGCATCCCCAACTTTCTGCGCCGGCTGATGGCCGAAGGCGCCATGACCGCCGCCTTCATTCCCGTCTTCACGTCGCACCGGGCCGAGCGCACCGAGGCCGAGTCGTGGGACTTCGCTCGGCGGATGTTTTGGAGCCTCACCACCGTGCTGGCGGCGGTGACGGTGCTGGGAATCATCTTCGCGCCGCAGTTGGTGCGCCTGTTCACCCTCGCCAGCCCCGAGCCCGAGCAATGGTCGCTCGCCGTCCTGCTGTCGCGCATCACTTTCCCCTACTGCCTGCTCGTTTCTCTCATCGCTCTGGCCAGTGCGGCGCTCAACACCATCGGCAAATTCGGCCTCCCCGCCTCCGTTCCCATCTTTCTCAACCTGGCCATCATCGGCGGTGGCGTACTGGCCTGGCGCGCCGGCGCCACCCAAGCCGCCATCGCGCTCTCGGTCGGCGTGCTGGTCGGCGGCGTGCTTCAACTGGTGGTACAGCTCCCGCCGCTGCTGCGCCGCGGCATGCCGCTCGGCTTCAAGCTGGGCTTCGACCACGAGGGCGTCCGCCGCGTTTCCCGCCTGATGCTCCCCGCCGTCGCCGGCATCGGCATCTACCAGGTCAACGTTCTGGTCAGCACCGCCATCGCCAGCCAGGAGCCCGGCTGGATTTCCGCCCTCTACTATGCCAACCGCCTCACCGAGCTCGCCATGGGCGTCTACGCCATCAGCATCGCCACCGTCGTGCTCCCGCTGATGTCCCGCCAGGCCGTGGCGCGCCGCCTCGACCAGTTGCATCAGACCATGACCTTCTCGCTCTGCAACGTCGCCTTCATCATGGTTCCGGCCACCGTGGGCCTGATGGTTCTCGCCGACCCCATCGTCCGCGTGCTCTTCGAGCACCGCGCCTTCAGCTCCAACTCCACCCAGCTCACCTCCTGGGCGCTGCTCTTTTATGCCTTCGGCTTGCCCGCCTTCGCTTCCGTTCGCCTGCTGGTGCAGGGCTTCTACGCCACCGAGGACACGGCCACGCCGGTGCGCGTTTCCGTGGTCGCCATCGTCTCGAATCTCATCCTGTGCTTCGCTCTTGTCGGACCGCTGCGTCAGGGAGGCCTGGCGCTCGCCACCTCGCTGGCGTCGTACCTGCACGTGATGGTCCTCTACGTCGTCTACCGGCGACGCCTGGGCGCGCTCGATGAGCCGCGCCTCGCGCTCTCCTTGCTGCGGACTACGGCCGCCGCCGCCGGCATGGGCCTGCTCTGCTGGTTCCTCAACCGCGAGCTGGGTTTGATGCAGGTTCATAGTTTCGCCTCTTTGCTGGCGCGGTTCACGCTGGTGATTGTCGCCGGCGCCGCGAGCTACCTGCTGCTGGCCTGGCTGATGCGCGCCCACGAGCTGGGTGAGGTCTACACTTTGATTACCGGCCGGAAGCACAGTTCCTCCGGCTTTCCGGGCGTGCAGGGCGTTGTTCCTGGCGCGCCCCCCAACGACTAGAACGTGCGCAGCCACATCGCAGCCTTCATCAACTACGTGCAGGTCGAGCGCGGCCTCGCCCCCAACAGCATCGCCGCCTACCGGCGCGACCTCGCCAAGTTCGCCGCTTTCTGCGAGCAGCACCGGCTGAAGCTGACTTCGGTGGAGCGCAAGCACGTGGTGGATTTCCTCGGGCGTCTCTACCAGCAGGGGCTCGACGCCCGCTCGGTGGCGCGCCAGCTCGTTACCCTGCGCAACTTCTTCCGCTTTCTGCTGCAGGAGGGCGCTCTACGCCACGACCCGGTCGAGCACATCGAATCGCCGCGCACCTGGAAGCGTTTGCCGAAGTACTTGAGCCTGGAAGAAGTCGAGCGCTTGCTGGTCGCGGAGAAAACGGAGGACCCGCTGGGCTTGCGTGACCGCGCCATGCTCGAAGTCCTCTACGCCACCGGCTTGCGCGTCTCCGAGCTGGTGAGCTTGAAGGTCTCCGACGTCCAGTTCGATGCCGGCCTGCTCCGCTGCCTCGGCAAAGGCAGCAAGGAGCGTGTCGTCCCGCTGGGCAAGAAAGCTCAGGTGGCCCTGGAGGAGTACCTGCGCCGCGCCCGCCCGCACCTCATCGCCCGCCGCCCTTCGCCTTACCTCTTCGCCAGCCGTCGCGGGGGCCGCATGACGCGGCAGAACTTCTGGCACCTGCTTCGCCGGCGTGCCCGGGCCGCCGGTGTGCGTTCCCCCTTGACGCCGCACACACTCCGGCATAGCTTTGCCACGCACCTGCTGGAGCGCGGCGCCGACCTGCGGGCGGTGCAGTTGTTGCTGGGGCACGCCGACATCTCGACAACGCAAATCTATACGCACGTGGCGCAGGAACGCTTGAAACAGGTTTATCGCACCCACCATCCCCGAGCCTAGGAGCTGGCTAGAGCGATGCCCGACTACATCTTCATGCTGGAAAGCCGGCTCTCCCCCGAGCAGCTGGAAGTCCTGAACCGCGTGCAGCAGGAGGCGCAGGACTTGAGTCTCAACCTCTATCTTGTCGGCGGGGCGGTGCGCGACTTGATGACCGGGTCGCTCATCCGCGATCTCGACTTCGCCGCCGAAGGCAATCCCGCCCGGCTCGTCCGGCGGCTACAGGCCGGCGGCGCCCGCCGGGTCGTGACCGACGAGCGCCGCAACTCCTCCGAGATGGTTCTCGCCAACGGCGTCTCGCTCAGTCTCAGCATGGCCCGCATCGAAATCGTCCGCCAGCCCGGCAAGGCGCCCGACGTCCGCTCCGCGCCCATCATGGAAGACCTGCGGCGGCGCGATTTCTCTCTCAACGCCATGGGCATTTCTCTCACGCCCGGCTCGCGCGGCCTTCTGCTCGACCCCACCAACGGCCTGGCCGACATCGACACCCGCCAGCTCCGCATCCTCCACAACTACAGCTTCGTGCACGACCCCGTCCGCCTGCTGCGCCTGGTGCGCTACTCCAGCCGCCTCGGCTTTCGCCCCGACGAGCGCACCCGAGAACTGTTTGAGGCGGCGCTTGGGCGCGGCTACCAGGACTACATCGAGGCCAAGCTGCTGGGCTCCGAAGCTGAGCAGATCGCGCAGGAAGATAACGCCGTCGCCGTCCTCAAAGCCCTGGCCGAGCACGAGCTGCTGGCCGTGTTCCATCCGATGCTGCAGAAGCGCGCCTCCGACTACGACGGGCTCGCCAAGCTGCAGAAGTATCGCCGCCAGGCGGTGGATGCCGGCTACCGCGTCGATTCGCTCGCCATCGCCCTGCACTACATCCGCCGCCGCCTTCCCGTCCGCGCCCAGAACGCGCTGCTGCGCAACCTGGCCCTCGACAAGCGGCAGTTGCAGGAAGTGCTGCAACTCGAAGCCGAAGCCAGGCGCCTCGCCCAGCAGCTCGGACGCCAGCGCAACTTGGGCCCCCGGCAAATCTTTCACTTGCTTGAAAACGTGCCGGTCGAGCGGCTCGTCTTCATCCTCGCCGAGTACAGCGACAAGCAGAAAATCCAGTACAAGATCTACAACTACCTCTTCAAGTACCGCCCCATGCTCAAGCGGCTCCCCGTGCGCGAGCTGCAACTGATGGGCGTGCCGCCGGGCCCGAAGTTCCAGGAGACCCTCGACAAGTTTTTCGAAGCGATGCTCGACGGCAAGTTGCGCGGGCGTCCGCAGCAGTTGCGCCTGCTTCGCAAGCTGGCTGGGCTGCCCAAACCCAAGCCCGAGCCCAGGCCCAAGAAGCCGACAGTGAAGAAACCGGCCAAGGGAGAAGGCGCTCCTGCTGAGGCCGAGGCGAAGCCCGCGGGTGTCCCGCCGCCGGCGCATCCGTCTGCGCCCGCCCCGTCGGGACAATCGGTGAAGAAGCCGCTGGCCGCAGAAAAGCCGTCCGCCGCTCCGGCCAAGAAACCGCCCGCCAAGCCGGCGCCCAAGCCGCGGAAGCCGAAGAAGCCCGCGAAGGCCAAGCCGAAGAAGAAAGCCGCCAAGTCCGGCAAGAAGCGCTCGTCCCGAGCGAAGCCGAGGGGCCGCCGCTAGCTAGGTGTTGAGTTGCTCTGTCATCCTGAGCGAAGCGAAGGATCTCAGGGTTCAGGTCAAGCACAGCCACGTCGCCTAGATTTGCAACTCTTGGTAGAATAGGCCCGCATGTCCCGGAACGAATTCGTCCATCTCCATCTGCATACGGACTACAGTCTCCTCGACGGCGCCTGCGCCATCGACCGCCTGGCTGAGCTCGCCGCCCACAAGGGGATGCGGTCGGTGGCCATGACCGACCACGGCAACCTTTTCGGCGCGGTGAAGTTTCAGACGGCGTGCGAAGCCCATGGCGTCAAACCCATCCTGGGCTGCGAGGCCTACATCACTCTCGGCAGCCGCCACGACCGCAGCGGCAACGGCGAGCGCACCCGCCACCTCGTCCTGCTCTGTGAAACGCAGGAGGGCTACGAGAACCTCGTCCGGCTCACCACCGCCGCTCACCTCGAAGGTTTCTACTACAAGCCTCGCATCGACAAAGAGCTTCTGGCGCAGCACAGCAAGGGACTGATCGCCACCTCCGCCTGCCTCAACGGGGAAGTGGCCGCTCACCTGCTCGCCAATGACTACGCCGCCGCCCGCCAGGCCGCCACCGACTACCGCGACATCTTCGGCCCCGGCAACTTCTTCCTCGAGATTCAAGACCAGGGCCTGGAGATGGAACACCGCATTCATCCCGAGCTGGTGCGGCTCTCGCAGGAGACCGGTATCCCGCTCGTCGCCACCAACGACTGCCACTACCTGCTGCCCGAAGACGCCCAGGCCCACGACGTCCTCCTCTGCATCCAGATGGGCAAGATGGTCAGCGACTCCAACCGCATGAAGTTCGATTCCGATCAGTTCTACTTTAAGAGCGCCGACGAAATGGCGCACGTCTTCCGTGCTCTGCCC
>JAXIPK010000121.1:0-2609 GCA_045402975.1 Acidobacteriota bacterium | reverse complement strand
TCGGCGCTCGAGTTGCGCGCTGTTGGGGCCGGCCCCGACGTGGTGGGCGGGACGGCGCCGCCGCGCGTGAAGCAGGCGCTGGCGGCAGCCGCGCTTTACGCGTGCGCATGGAGTCCCTCCGCGAGCGCCTTCAGGCGTTGCTCGGCTTCCGCCAGCGCCTGCTTCACGCGCGGCGGCGCGGTTCCGCCGACGACGTCGGGGCCGGCCAGAACAGCGCGCAACTCGAGCGCCGAGCGGAAGTCGTCGCCGAACGACGGGCTGAACCGGCGCAATTCCTCCGTCGTCAGCGCCTCGAGCGTCTTCTTCTTCTCGATGCAGTAGCGGACAGCCTGCCCGACGACCGCGTGCGCCTGCCGAACCGGCACGCCGCGCCTGGCGAGATAGTTCGCCGCGGCGGTGGCGTTGAGGAAGGGCGCCTGCGCCGCCTGCTGCATCCCCTCAGTGTTGAAGCTCACCGCCCGCAGCAAGCCGGCGGCGATCTTCAGCGCGGCGCTGACCGTGTCCGCCGCATCGAAAAGCGGCTCCTGACTCTCCTGCATGTCTTTGTTGTAGGCCAGCGGCAACCCTTTGAGCGTGGTGAAGAGCGCCACGGCGGCGCCCGCCACGCGCCCGGTCTTGCCCCGCAGCAGCTCGAGGGCATCGGGATTTTTCTTTTGCGGCATGGCGCTGGAGCCGGTGGCGAAGGTGTCGGGCAGCTCGATGAAGCCAAATTCGGTGGTCGAAAACAGCGTCATCTCCTCCGCCCAGCGGCTCAGGTGCAAGGCGATGAAGGAGAGCGCGTGGAGGAACTCGAGGGCGAAGTCGCGGTCGCTGGTGGCGTCGAGGCTGTTGGCCGAGATGCGCTCGAACCCCAGCGCTTTGGCCAGCGCTGCGCGGTCAAGGGCGACCGAGCTGCCCGCCACGGCACCCGAGCCCAGCGGCAGCACGTCCACCCGTTTCAGACAGTCCGCGAGCCGCTCGGCGTCGCGGAAAAACATTTCCGCGTAGGCCAGCAGCCAGTGCGCCGCCAGGACCGGCTCGGCGCGCTGCAGGTGGGTATAAGCCGGCATCGCGGTCTCGCCCAGCGTTTTGGCGCGCGCCACGAAAACACCGATCAGCTCCGCGAGTTGCCCGCGGATCTCATCCACCTGGTTGCGCACGAAGAGCCGCAGGTCGGTGGCAATCTGCTCGTTGCGGCTGCGCCCGGTGTGCAGCTTCGAGCCCGCCTCGCCCACCAGCGCCACTAGTTGTTGCTCGACGAAATGGTGCACGTCCTCGGCGTCACTGCTCTCCAGAAAACTCTTGTCCTCCGCCGCCTGGCGATGGATCTCCTTGAGACCGTCCATGATCGCTGTCTTCTCTGTCTCGCTCAGTACTCCTGCCGCGGCCAGCGCAGCAGCGTAGACGCGGCTGGCAGTCACCTCAAACAGAAGCAGGCGCTGGTCGAAGGGAAACGAGCGCTGCCACTGCTCGAAGCCGGGGTCGAGCCCTGCGCCTTCGAAGCGCCCGCTCCACATCTTTGTCATCCGCGCTTCTCCTGCTCGAGCGCGGCGCGCACCCGTGAGGGCAAGCCGAGAAGCCGGATGAAGCCCTCGGCGTCTTTCGGGTTGTAGGCCCCGCCCATGGTGAAGGCGGCGAGGTCGGTGCGATAGAGCGACTGCGGCGCCTGGCGCGACACCGTGGTCACGTTGCCTTTGTAAAGCTCGAGCGTAACGCTGCCGGTGACCGTGCGCTGGGTGACGTTGACGAAGGCGTCGAGCGCTTCGCGCAGCGGCGTAAACCAGAAACCGAAGTAGACCAGCTCGGCGTAGCGCAGCGACAGGTGCTGCTTGAAATGGGCGAGGTCGCGGTCGAGGCAGAGCGCTTCCAGCTCCTGGTGCGCGGCGACCAGCAGCGTGCCGCCGGGCGTTTCGTAGCAGCCGCGCGACTTGATGCCCACAAAGCGGTTCTCGACTACATCCACACGGCCGATGGCGTGGCGGCCGCCGAGCTCGTTCAAGGTTTCGATCACGAGCTCCGCGTCGAGATGGCGGCCGTTGACGCTCACCGGCGTGCCGGCCTCGAAACCGATTTCGACCCGCTCCGCCTGGTCGGGCGCCTGCTGGGGCGAGAGTGTGAGCTGCCAGGTGGTGGGCAGCGGCGCGTTGGCCGGGTCTTCCAGTTCCCCGCCCTCGTGGCTCAAGTGCCAGAGGTTGCGGTCGCGGCTGTGAATGCTCTCGCGGGTCTGCGCGATGGGAACGTTGTGCTTCTTCGCATACTCGATGGCGTCCTCGCGCGAATTGATTGTCCATTCGCGCCACGGCGCAATGACTTTCAGGTGCGGGGCCAACGCCTGGTAGGTGAGCTCGAAGCGCACCTGGTCGTTGCCCTTGCCGGTGCAACCGTGGGCGACGGCGCCGGCGCCGAAGCGCTTCGCCGCCTCCACCTGGGCCTTGGCCAGCACCGGACGAGCCATCGAAGTGCCGAGCAGGTACTTGTACTCGTAAACGGCCCCGGCGCGCAGCGTGGGAAAGATATAGTCGGTGACAACCTCGCGGCGCAGGTCGGCGACCACAACTTCGCTGGCGCCGGT
This sequence comes from Acidobacteriota bacterium, assembly GCA_045402975.1. Classification (GTDB taxonomy): domain Bacteria; phylum Acidobacteriota; class Terriglobia; order Acidiferrales; family 2-02-FULL-67-57; genus JACPRL01. Next base: position 58 of record JAXIPK010000121.1, on the reverse strand, counting down.
GCGCCGCGCCTTTTCCTCCACCGCCTTCAGGTCGTCGCCCTGGCCGACATCGCCGATC
>JAXIPK010000270.1:0-6387 GCA_045402975.1 Acidobacteriota bacterium | reverse complement strand
CACTCGCGCTCCCCCAGGTGGATCAAGTTGCCGTGCTTGTCGCCGAGGACCTGAATCTCGATGTGCCGCGGCCGCTCCAGATACTTCTCGACATAGAGCGACGGGTCGCCGAACGCGTTCTGCGCCTCCGACTGCGCATCGCGGAACGCCGCGGCCATTTGGTCACGACTGTTCACGCGGCGCATCCCTTTTCCGCCGCCGCCCGCGACCGCTTTCAGCAGGACCGGATAGCCCCACTCGGCGGCGAGCTTCTCCGCTTCGCCGGCCGAGCTCAGCGGCTCGCGCGTTCCCGGGACCATCGGCACGCCGGCGCGCTCGGCGGCGCGGCGCGCTTCCGTCTTGCTGCCCATCATTTCCATCGCCGCAGCCGGTGGTCCGATCCAGACGATGCCGGCGTCGTCGCAAGCACGGGCCAGCTTCGGGTTCTCGGCCAGAAAGCCATAACCCGGATGCAACCCATCGGCGCGGCAGCGACGCGCCACTTCGATGAGCTTCTCAATCCGCAGGTAGCTTTCGGCCGCGGGCGCCGGCCCGATAGGATAGGCTTCGTCGGCCAGCAGCACGTGCTCGGAGGCGCGGTCTACTTCGGAGTAGACAGCAATGGCGGTGATGTCCATCTCCCGGCAGGCGCGGATGATCCGGACGGCAATCTCGCCCCGGTTGGCGATCAGGATTCGTTTCAGCATGGCGCGCGGGAAAGGCATTCTATCACGCGGCCTCTCGAGGTTGACACGCGCCGCTCCCCTCCCTAGAATTGGTCTCCACGAAGCATGCCAATGAATGGGGGTCTCACGATGCGTAAGTGGTCTTCCGCTTGCCTGTTCCTTCTGCTGGCCGCGCTGGTGGTGAGCGCCGGCGAGCCGCGCAAGAAGCGCGTCGCCGTCTTTGATTTCGATTACGGCGCCGTGCGCAGCTACACCGCCGGCCTGTTCGGCACCGACGTCGATGTCGGCCGCGGCATCGCCGACCTGCTGGTCAAGGAGCTTGTCCGCGACAGCACCTACTCGGTCATCGAGCGCAAGGCGCTCGACAAGATTCTCGCCGAGCAGAACTTCTCCACCAGCGACCGCGCCAACCCCGCCAGCGCTGCCCAGATCGGCAAGCTGCTCGGTGTGGACGCCATCATCGTCGGCAGCATCACCCAGTTCGGCGGCGAAACCAAGCAGCAGAAGGTCGGCGGCGGCGGCGGAACCTGGGGCGGCTTCGGCATCGGCGGCGTCAGCCACAAGGAGACCAAGGCGATTGTCACGGTCGACGCCCGCATGGTCGACATCGACACAGCGGAAATTCTGGCGGTCGCCGACGGCAAGGGCGAGTCCAAGCGCTCCGGCACCTCACTACTCGGCGGCGGCGCAGGACCCGGCGGCTGGGGTGTGGGAGCGGTGGATTTCTCCTCCAGCAATTTCCAGGAAACCATTCTGGGCGAAGCCACCAAGGCGGCCGTGACGCAGATGTCCACTCAAATCATTTCCTCCAACGACAAGCTGCGCGTTCGCCAGGTCGTCGTGGAGGCTTTGCTGGCTGATGTGTCCGGCGATCAAGTCATCCTCAACATCGGCGCGAAGTCCGGCATCAAGGTCGGTGACCAGCTTTCCGTCGAGCGCGTCACCAGAGAAATCCGCGACCCGGGCACCGGCAACGTTCTTCGCCGCATGACCGACAAGCTGGGTGTGATTGAAGTCACCGAGGTGGATGACATCTCGGCCGTGTGCCGCGTGATCAGCGGCAATGGCTTTCTGGTAGGCGACCTGGCGAAGACCGTGACCCAGTAGTCAGCGGCCGAAGGTTCCGAAACTTCCGAAGAGCGCCGGTCTCGCCGGGGCAAAAAGAAACGAGCGCCCGCGCCCGTAGAACAGCGGCGGTACGTCCCGGTTGGTGGTCGTGAACAACACCACCGGCCGGTCTCCGACTCGTCCAAAAACCAGCGGCACAAACGGCGGGCTCGTTTCCGTGCTCCACTCGTCGTAGAACGAATTCCCGTACCAGCGCCCGTACGTCGGATAGGCCACATACGGTGTGGCGGCATAGGCGCCATAGGGCGACGCCGTCTGAGGCTTGGCGCTCAGCGTCACGACGTCGGCGGGATCGAGCGGATGGCCGGGCTTGGGGGCCGGCGACGCCTGCTGCGCCTCCAGCGTGACCGGGATGGCCAGCAGCAGAAGAACCAACCATGATTTGCGCATGTTCTCCTCCTCGGCCCTCTCGCTTCCTTTGACGCCTATTCTACCAAAAAAGTTACCGGCTCCTCGCGCCAGCGGTGGGGTCGTGGCTTGAGCCACGACCTTCAATCGTTGGCGCGAAGCGCCTACCTCTCTGCCGAAGGCTGGCCTGCCCGGAGCGCAGCCGAAGGGTGCGGAGGCCGCGGGCCGCAGCAACCTTCCGGCGTCACCGCATCCAGTGCGCCCCACAGCGCCTGCAGCGCTTCTTCACCGGCGCGCACAGCCGGCCCGACTTCTTCCGCCGGCTGCTGGGCAAGCCATTGCTTCCACGCCGCCCGGTGCCGCACATCGGCTTCCTCGTGCACCGCGAAGTAGCGCAGCCCGCGCGGCTCCGTCACTCCATAGAACCACTTCAGCCCTTCGATCTTCTTCGTCGCAATCTCCGGCACCTGCGCCTCATACACGTACAGCGCGGCGATGGCCGCCGCCACCGACCCCTTCAACGCCTGCTGCCTGTAGGTCGCCAGCAGCTTCTCGATTCCCGGCAGCGGCGTTGACTCGTCCATCCGCGAGTCAGCCACGCCGACGGCTCCGGCGAACTCCCGCCACAGCTTTGGGTGCGGCGCCGCGGGGCTCTCTTCCTCCGCCAGGTTCTCTTCAATAATGTCGCGCAGCTCGCCCTCGGCCCGCCCCGCCAGCGTCCGCAGGTTTTCCGGAAAGGCACGCACGTGGTGGTAATACTGCTCGGCGTAAAGCTGCAGCGCCTCGCGCGTCAGCGTCCCCGCCGTCCACGCCTGATAAAACGGGTGCCCCAGCAGGTGCCACTTCGCCACCAGCGCATCCAACCGCTCGACCAGCCCTCCGTAGCTTCTTTTCTCCATCGCTCGCCGCCTCCGTTTTCGTAGAGATGGTTTTTCAACCCCGCTACTTACTTGCGACTAACCCCCAATGGGCTGCCGTCGGCCTCCCCGCAAAGACACGCACTGTCTCTTCCTTCACCAGCGACTGCCAGTCCTTTCGGGCCATGGCTCGCCGAAGCGCCGCCGGGCTTGTCCACACGGTCACCCACAGAAACACGCCCTTCCTCTCGCGGCTGCGCAGAAAGTATGCCTGCCGGCAGGAAGGAATGCTCCGCAGCAACGCCATCGGCTTGCGCCGCATGAACGCCGCCACTGCCCGCTCGCCGCCCTTCTTCACCCGAAACTCAAACATCCTTACCAGCATTCTTCACCTCACCAAGCCTGGCATCTATAGAGGAATGTTCCCATGCTTCTTCGCCGGGTTTTTGTCCCGCTTGTTCTCCAGCATCTCCAGCGCCGCGATCAGCTTCGGCCGCGTCAGCTTGGGCTCGATGACGGCGTCGACCCAGCCCCGCTCGGCGGCAATCCACGGATTCGCGTACCGCTCGCGGAACAGCTCCGTCAGCCGCTTGCGTTCCGCCTCGGCGTCACCGGCCGCCGCCAGCTCGCGCTTGTAGACGATGTTCACTGCTCCTTCCGGCCCCATCACCGCAATCTCCGCCGTCGGATAGGCGTAATTGATGTCCGTGCGGATGTGCTTCGACGCCATAACGCAGTACGCTCCGCCGTACGCCTTGCGCGTAATCACCGTAATCTTCGGCACCGTCGCCTCAGCGAACGCATAGAGCAGCTTCGCCCCATGCCGGATGATCCCGCCGAACTCCTGCTGCGTCCCCGGCAGGAACCCCGGCACATCTTCGAACGTAATCAGCGGGATGTTGAAGCAGTCGCAGAAGCGCACAAACCGCGCCGCCTTGTCCGAGGCATTGATGTCGAGCACGCCCGCCAGCACCGCCGGCTGGTTCGCCACCACGCCCACCGGCCGCCCGGCCAGCCGCGCCAACCCCACCACAATATTGCGCGCGAAGTGCTCCTGCACCTCGAAGAAGTAACCGTCGTCCACCGCCAGCCGGATGACTTCCTTGATGTCGTAGGGCTGCATCGCGTCTTCCGGCACCAGCGTGTTCAGCCGCTCCTCGGTGCGGTCGGCGGGGTCGGAGCACTCCCGCCGCGGCGGGTCGTCGAGGTTGTTCGAGGGCAGAAACGACAGCAGCTCGCGGATCATCGCCAGGCACTCCTGGTCGTCCGCCGCCATGAAGTGCGCCACCCCACTCGTCTGATTGTGGGTCAGCGCCCCGCCGAGCTGCTCCTTGGTCACTTCCTCATGCGTCACCGTCTTGATGACATCCGGCCCGGTGACGAACATGTAGCTGGTGTCCTGCGTCATGAAAATGAAATCGGTGATGGCCGGCGAATATACCGCGCCGCCCGCGCACGGCCCCATGATGGCCGAAATCTGCGGGATCACTCCGCTCGCCAGCGTGTTGCGCAGGAAAACGTCGGCGTAGCCCTTGAGCGACATCACCCCTTCCTGAATCCGCGCCCCGCCCGAATCGTTCAGCCCCACCACCGGCGCGCCGTTCTTTATCGCCAAGTCCATCACCTTGCAGATTTTTTCCGCGTTGGCCTCCGAGAGCGACCCGCCGAACACCGTGAAATCCTGCGCGAACGCGTAGATCAGCCGCCCGTCCACGCGCCCATAGCCGCTGACGATGCCGTCGCCCGCCACGCGCTGCTTCTCCATCCCGAACTCATCGCAACCGTGCAGCACGAACTTGTCCAGCTCTTCAAACGTTCCCGGGTCGAGCAGCAGCTCGACGCGCTCTCGCGCCGAGAGCTTGCCCGCCGCGTGCTGCTTCTCGCGCCGCTCGGCGCCGCCGCCTTCTTCGGCTTCGCGCTCCCGCCGCCGCAGCTCCTCCAGCCCCGGCTCCGGCTTGCTTTCAGTTGTCGGCTTCTGCGGATTCACTAGATGCCGCTCCACTCCTCGCACAGCACAATCGAATTCGTCGGGTTCTGCGGATCGTACTTCACGCTCGCCGCCTGCCCCGCCGCCAGCCGGCTGAAGTCCAGCCGATGCCGGAAGAAGCTGATGTCCTGCGCCGCCTGATACTCGACCCCGCGCACGTTGTAGTTGTAGAGCAGCAAATGCTCGCCCGGCCCGTTCTGGTCATGGATCTCAAGGATGCTGCCTTTGGTGATGCGCCCGACGCGGTTCACATGCTGCCGCCGGCGCCGCTCCAGCTCTGCCGGCGTGGGCTTTTCTTTCCGCATCCACAGCAGGACACCCAGCAGCAGAAGTACTCCGGCGGTGAACGCCAGCGCATAGGCCAGGTAGGTCACAAGCCAATTCACTTCTTCGCCTTGGCTGCCTCGGGAGCAATCTCTCCCAGCGCCGCCCGCGCCTTCTCCCAGTCGGCCAGAAACGCCGCCAGGCCCTTGTCGGTCAGCGGGTGCTTGAAGAGCTGTTCAAAAACTTTGTAGGGCATGGTGGCGATGTCGGCGCCGAGCTTGGCGGAGTCAACCACGTGCATCGGATGCCGCAGGCTGGCGGCCAGCACCTGCGTCTCAAAGCTGTACTGCCGGTAGATTTCAACAATCTCGCGCAGCAGGCGCATCCCGTCGTTGCCGATGTCGTCCAGCCGCCCCAGAAACGGGCTGACGAAGTACGCCCCCGCTTTCGCCACTAGCAGCGCCTGCGCGGCGCTGAACACCAGCGTCACGTTGATGCGAATCCCCTCGCCGCGCAGTACCCGAATGGCCTTGAAGCCTTCGGTCGTCATCGGAATCTTGACCACGATGTTCGGGTGCAGCGCGGCAATCTCGCGCCCCTCGGCGATCATTCCCTCGGCGTCGGTCGCCACCACTTCACCGTTGACGATGTCCACCAGCCCGCACATCTCCAGCAGGGCCTCGCGGAACGGCTTGCCTTCCTTGGCCAGCAGCGTCGGGTTGGTCGTCACCCCGTCGAGCACCCCCAGCGCTGCCGCCCGGCGCACTTCTTCCACGTTCCCCGTGTCGAGGAAAAACTTCATGGCTCCATCCTCCTAGCTTGCCGCCACGACCGGATTCCGCAACCGCCCGATGCCTTCAATCACGACTTCCACCACGTCGCCCGCCTTCAGCGGGCCCACGCCCGACGGCGTTCCGGTGGCAATCACGTCGCCCGGCTCCAGAGTCATCACGCCCGCGATGAAGCGTATTATAGCATCGAGCTTGAAAATCATGTCGCTCGTCCGGGCCGCCTGCCGCCGCTCGCCGTTGACGTAGGTTTCAAGCGACAGGTCGCCCGCCTCGATTCCGCGCACCACCATCGGCCCCATCGGGCAGAACGTATCGAAGCCCTTTCCCCGCGTGAACTGCACGTCGGC
>JAXIPK010000185.1:0-15436 GCA_045402975.1 Acidobacteriota bacterium | reverse complement strand
GCCAAGCCGGGCTCCATCACCCCGCACAAGAAGGTCAAGGCCGAGGTCTACGTGCTGAAGAAGGAGGAAGGCGGGCGGCACACGCCGTTCTTCAACGGCTACCGGCCGCAGTTCTACTTCCGCACCACGGACGTGACCGGGTCGGTGACCCTGCCGGGGGGGACGGAGATGGTGATGCCGGGCGACAACGTCAACATGACGGTGGAGCTGATTACCCCGGTGGCCTGCGAGAAGGGGCTGCGCTTCGCCATCCGCGAAGGCGGCCACACCGTGGGAGCAGGCGCCGTAACCGACATCATCGAATAACATGCAGACACAAGAAAAAATTCGAATCCGCTTGAAGGGTTACGACCACCGCGTGCTCGACCAGTCCACCTGGGAGATTGTGCAGACGGCCAAGCGCACCGGGGCGCTCGTCGCCGGGCCGATTCCGCTGCCCACCGACATCAACCGCTTCACCGTGCTGCGCTCGCCGCACGTGGACAAGAAATCGCGCGAGCAGTTTGAAATCCGCACCCACAAGCGGCTCATCGACATCCTGGAGCCGACGACCCAAACGGTGGACGCGTTGATGAAGCTCGACCTGCCCGCCGGCGTGGACGTTGAAATCAAGGCCTTCGGCAAGGAGCACGGGAAGTAAGCCATGGCGGTGAACGGCATACTTGGAAAAAAGCTCGGCATGACTCAGATGTTTGCCGAGGACGGCACCGTGGTTCCGGTCACGGTGCTCAAGGCCGGCCCCTGCGTGGTGGTGCAGCGCAAGACGGCAGAGAGCGACGGCTACGAAGCCGTGCAACTCGGCTTGGTCGAGTTCATCAAGCCGCGCCGCGTGAACAAGCCCCGCACCGGCCACCTCAAGAAGAACAACATCCCGCCGCTGCGTTTTCTGCGCGAAGTGCGGCTCGAAGACGGCAAGAGCGAAGCCAAGGCCGGCGACAAAGTTCTGGTGGAAGAGCTGTTCAAGGCCAACGACAAAGTGGACGTCATCGGGGTCAGCAAGGGACAGGGCTATGCCGGGTTCATCAAGCGCCACAACTTCAGCGGAGGCGCGAAGTCCCACGGCTCGATGTTCCACCGCGCGCCTGGATCGATCGGCGCCAGCTCGTATCCCTCGCGCCTCTGGCCGGGCCAGCGCATGGCCGGGCAGATGGGCAACGCGCGGGTTACGGTGCGCAACTTGAAGGTTTTCAGCGTGGATGCGGAAGAGCACCTGTTGCTGGTTCGCGGCGCGGTTCCGGGCGCCAACGGCGGCTACGTGCTGATTCACCGTGCCACGCCCCGCGCCAAGCGCGCCAAATAGTAGGAAGGTTGAAAGCGATGCCGACGGTAGAAGTGAAGAACCTGGCCAACCGGAAAGTGGGCACGGTCGAGCTGCGCGACGACGTTTTCGCGGCGCGCATCAACGAAGCCCTGCTCTGGGAATCGGTGCGTCACTATCTCGCCGGGCTGCGCCGCGGCACCCACAAGACCAAGACTCGCGGCGACGTCTCCGGCGGCGGCAAGAAGCCCTGGCGGCAGAAAGGCACCGGGCGCGCCCGCGTCGGCTCCACCCGCTCACCGCTCTGGCGGCACGGCGGCACCACGCAGGGCCCGCAGCCGCGCGACTACAGCTACGACTTTCCGCACAAGAAGCTGCTCGGCGCGCTGCGCAGCGCCTTGAGCGCCAAGCTGGTGGCGGAAAAGCTTACCGTGGTGGAATCGCTGACTCTGGAAACGCACAAGAGCAAAGCGCTGCGGCAGGTGCTCGACAAGCTGGGGGCGGAAAAAACGCTGCTCATCGTCGAAGCCAACGCCGACCGGAATCTGGAGCTGGCCAGCCGCAACCTGCACGGGGTCAAGCTGGTGGCGAGCCACCTGGTGCACCCCTACCACCTGCTGTCGCACGACCTGGTGCTGTTCTCGCAGGCAGCGGTGGAGAAGCTGCAGCAGGCCATCGCGCCCAAAAAGAAGGCGGCATGAAGACCGCGCACGAAATCATTCGTCGCCCCATCATCACCGAGAAGGGGCTGCAGATCAGAGAGCTGCAGCGCACGCTGGTTTTTGAAGTGGCGCCGGACGCCACCAAGCCGGAGATCAAGCACGCGGTCGAGACCGCCTTCAAGGTCAAGGTCGACCACGTGCGCACCGTGACGCTGCCGGGAAAGTTTCGTCGCCGGGGACAGCGCGGAGGCTATCGCTCCGACTGGAAGAAAGCCTACGTGCGGTTGAAGACCGGCGAAAAGATGGTCGAATACATGGAGCCAGCCTGATATGCCGGTAAAAACATTTCGCCCCACAACGCCTGGATTGCGCGAGCGTGTGCAGGTGGTCTCGAACGAGATCACCCGCCACACGCCGGAGAAGTCGCTCCTCGAGCCCCTGCCCGGCACCGGCGGGCGCAACAGCCTGGGTCGCATCAGCTCCTGGCACCGTGGCGGCGGCCACAAGCGCATGTACCGCTTGGTGGACTTCCGTCGCGACAAGGACGGGGTCCCGGCGCGCGTCGCCTCCATCGAGTACGACCCCAACCGCTCCGCCAACATCGCGCTGCTGCACTACGCCGACGGCGAGAAGCGCTACATCTTGCAACCGGTCGGCTTGAGCGTGGGCGACACGATCGTGAGCAGTCCCGGGGCCGACATCCTGCCGGGCAACGCCCTGCCGCTGAAGAATATTCCCGCCGGCACGCTCATCCACAACCTCGAGTTGCGGCCGGGCAAGGGCGGTCAACTCGTGCGCGCCGCCGGCACCGCCGCGCAATTGGTTTCCAAGGAAGAGGATTACGTTCTGGTCAAACTGCCCTCCGGTGACGTGCGCCAGGTGCCCTCGGTCTGCCGCGCCACCATCGGGCAGGTGGGTAACCTCGAGCACGAAAACGAAAAAGTCGGCAAGGCCGGCCGCACGCGCTGGCGCGGGCGTCGTCCCACCGTTCGCGGTGTGGCGATGAACCCGGTGGACCACCCGCACGGCGGCGGCGAAGGCAAAACGGGTGAAGGCGGCGACCCCAAGACGCCCTGGGGCAAGCCCACCCGCGGCTACCGCACCCGCAACAACCCGCGCACCGACCGCTTCCGGGTGCAACGGAGGGATTCGTAATGGCTCGCTCACTCAAGAAAGGCCCGTTCGTCGACACGCACCTGGTCGAGAAGATCGCCGGCATGAACCGCCGCAGCGAAAAGAAAGTGTTCCGCACCTGGTCGCGCCGTTCGACGGTGGTGCCGGAGATGGTGGGCCACACTATCGCCGTGCACAACGGCAAGAAATTCGTGCCCGTCTACATCACCGAGAACATGGTGGGGCACAAGCTGGGCGAGTTCTCCCCCACGCGCATCTTCAAGGCGCACGGGGTCAAAGGCGCAGCGGAAGCGGCTGCGCGCCCGACGGCCATTCCGGGAATGTCGACGCCGGTGGGCGCGCCCGCAGCGGGCGCACCGGCAGGCGGGGGCGCCGCTCCCGCAGGCAAGAAGGAAGGCTAAGAGATGCCGAGAAAGAAAAAGCCCGAGGCCAAGAAGGGCGGCAAGAAAGAAATCCGCCGGCCGAAGCTGCTGCGCCGCAAGAAAGAAGAGCCGGTGGCCGCGGCGCCGGTCGAGGCGCGGGCCATTGCCCGCTACGTGCAGCTCTCGCCGCAGAAAGCGCGGCTGGTGGTGGATTTGATTCGCGGCAAGGACGTGGGCTCGGCGCTGCACACGCTGCGCTTCACCCGCAAGCGCGCCGCGCACGAAATTGAAAAGGTTTTGCGGTCGGCCATTGCCAACGCCGAGCAGAAGTCGGAAACGGTAGACGTCGACCGGCTGTTTGTGAAGCGCGCCGTCATCAACGAAGGGCCGCGGTTGAAGCGCATCATGCCGGCGCCCTACGGTCGCGCCTACACGTTTCAACGGCGCATGTGCCACATCGAAATCAACGTAGGAGAGAAGGCGGTCCCGCACAGCGGGACGGCGGCTCCTGCGGCTAGGGCGTAACAAGGAGGAAACGAGTGGGTCAGAAGACACATCCTTTCGGCTTCCGGCTGGGCTTCAACAAGACCTGGCGGTCGCGCTGGTTCGCGAAGAAGGGCTACGCCGATCTCCTCTACGAAGACATCAAGCTGCGCACCCAGCTCAAGGAAAAGCTGCGGGGCGCCGGGGTGAGCTCGATTGAAATCGAGCGCGCCGCCAACAAGCTGATGATCCGCATCTACACGGCGCGGCCGGGCATCGTCATCGGGCGCAAGGGCGCCGAGATCGACAAGCTGCGCCAGGAAATCCAGGGGCGCACCGGGCGCGAAGTGCACATCGACATCAGCGAAGTGCACCGGCCGGAGCTGGACGCCCAGTTGGTGGCGGAAGCCATCGCCATGCAGCTCGAAAAGCGGGTTGCGTTCCGCCGCGCCATGCGCAAGGCGGTGGACTCGGCGCTGCGTTTCGGCTGCCTGGGCATCAAGGTCCGTTGCGCCGGGCGCTTGAACGGCGCCGAAATCGCGCGCAAGGAATGGTACCTACAGGGGCGCCTGCCGCTGCAAACGTTGCGGGCCGACATTGACTACGGTCTGGCCGAGGCGCAGACCACCTACGGCGTCATCGGCATCAAGTGCTGGATCTACAAGGGCGAAGTGAACAAGCTGAAGGTGCGGCGGGAAGAAGTGGAAGCGCCGGCCTTCGCCATGGCGTAGGAGACAAGTTCGATGTTGATGCCGAAAAAAGTGAAGTATCGCAAGATGCAGCGCGGGCGGATGAAGGGCAAGGCCTGGCGCGGCTCCTCGCTGGCGTTCGGCGAGTACGGGCTGAAAGCGCTCGACCCGGCCTGGGTGACGGCGCGGCAGATTGAGGCCGGGCGCGTGGCCATCGCGCGCTTCATGAAGAAGAGCGGCAAGATGTGGATTCGGGTTTTCCCCGACAAGCCCTACACCAAGAAGCCCGCCGAGACCCGGCAGGGCAAAGGCAAGGGGCCGGTGGAGGGCTGGGTGGTGGTAGTTCGCCCCGGGCGGATTCTGTTTGAGCTGGAGGGCCTGCCGCGCGTCGAGGCGGAGGAAGCCTTGCGGCTGGCGGGCTCGAAGCTGCCCATCCGCACGGTGTTCGTCAGCCGGCACGTGCAGGCGGCGTAGAGGACGGGAGAGATGACAGCCGAAGAGTTGCGGGAAAAGAGCGACGTCGAGCTGACGGCGCTGGAAAAAGAGTGGCGGGAACAGCTTTTTCGCCTGCGCTTCCAGTTGGCCGGCGGTCAGGCGGAGAGCATCAAGAAGATTCGCGAGCTGCGCAAGAGCATTGCGCGCCTGCTGACGGTGCGGCGCCAGAAGGAGACGGGAGCTGCTCATGGCCGATAGTACGCAGGGAAATCAGACGGGCCGCGCCGAAGGGCTGCGGCAGCGGCGGGTCGGGAAAGTGGTGAGCGCCAAGATGAAGAAGACCATCGTGGTGCGCGTCATGCGCCGGTTCGAGCACCCCACCTACAAACGCGTCGTCCGCGCGGCCAAGAATTTTTACGCCCACGACGAGCAGAACCAGTGCCGCGAGGGCGACCAGGTGGAGATTGAAGAGACGCGCCCGCTCTCCAAGCTCAAGCGCTGGCGCCTGGTGCGTGTGGTGCAGAAGGGCCGCGGGTAGAGGAGACCGACGATGATTCAGATGCGCACACGGCTGGTGGTGGCCGACAACTCCGGCGCCCGCCGCCTCTCAACCATTCACCCGCTGGGCGGCCATCTGGGCTTGCAGGCGGGGCTGGGCGATGTGGTCACCGCAGCGGTCAAAGAGGCCGCGCCCGACAGCCAGGTCAAGAAGGGCAAGGTGGTGAAGGCGGTCATCGTCCGCATGCGGAAGGAGCACCGTCGCAAGGACGGCAGCTACATCCGGTTTGACGACAACGCCGCCGTGCTCATCAACGACGACGGCGAGCCGGTGGGCACGCGCGTGTTCGGGCCGGTGGCGCGCGAGCTGCGCGAGAAAAAGTATTTGAAGATTGTTTCGCTGGCCCCGGAGGTGTGGTGATGGCGTGGACGCTGAGCATCCGCAAGGGTGACACCGTCCGGGTGATCGCCGGGCGGGACAAGGGCAAGCAAGGCCGGGTGCTTTCCGTCGACCCCGACAGCGCCACCTGCACGGTGGAGCACGCCCAGACCATCAAGCGCCACACGCGTCCCAACCCCGCCAAGCAGATTAAGGGCGGGATTGTGGAGCGCGAGGGCCCCATCAACGTCTCGAACGTGATGGTGGTCTGCCCCGCCTGCGGCAAGGCGGCGCGGGTGCGCCACCAGACGCTGGCCGACGGCTCGAAGCTGCGTGCCTGCCACCGCTGTGACGGCACGCTCGATCACAAATAGGAGAAGGACAGGAAATGGCGGCAAGCCGCATGCACGAACGCTACACCCAGGAAGTCCGTCCCTGGCTGAAGAAAGAGCTCGGCTACACGAACGACATGGCCGCGCCGCGCCTGGAAAAGATTGTGCTCAACATGGGCCTGGGCGAGGCCAAGGACAACGTCAAGATTCTGGACGTGGCGGCAGCCGAGCTGGCCTCGATCACCGGGCAGAAGGCGGTCATCACCCGGGCGCGCAAGTCGGTGGCCAACTTCAAGCTGCGCCGCCACATGCCCATCGGGGCGTCGGTAACGCTGCGCGGCGAGCGCATGTACGAGTTTCTCGACCGGCTGGTGAACATCGTGCTGCCGCGGGTGCGCGACTTCAAGGGACTGCCGGGCAAGGCCTTCGACGGCCGCGGCAACTACACGCTGGGGTTGAAAGACCAACTGGTTTTTCCGGAAGTGGATTACGCCCGCGTCGACAAGGTGCGGGGCATGAACATCACCTTCGTGACCACGGCCGGCACGGATGAAGAAGGGCGGGCGCTGCTCAAGCAACTGGGCATGCCGCTCAAGGACTAAGGCGGAGGAAAGATGGCGACGCTATCGCAAGAGTTCAAGACGCGGCGGAAGAAGCAGAAGTACGCCATCCGCAAGCGCAACCGCTGCCGGCTCTGCGGCCGCCCGCGCGGGTATCTGCGCAAGTTTCAGCTTTGCCGCATCTGCTTCCGCCTGCGGGCGCTGGTGGGCGAGATCCCCGGTGTCATCAAGGCGAGCTGGTAAGCGAGGAGAACGATGGGCGCACCGACCGATCCGCTGGCCGACATGCTGACTTCGATCCGCAACGCGCTGCAGGCGCGCCACGCCAAAGTGGATGTGCCCGCCTCCCGGCTCAAGGCCGAGGTGGCGCGCGTGCTGAAGGAAGAAGGCTTTCTGGCGGCCTACAAACTGATTGACGAAAAGGGCCGGAAGACGCTGCGGCTCTACCTCAAGTATGGGCCCGAGAAGACGAGCGTGATCAGCGGCCTGCGGCGGGTGTCGCGGCCGGGCCGGCGCGTCTACCGTGGCCGGGGTGAAATCAAGTCGGTCCTCGGCGGGCTCGGAATCAGCATTCTCACCACCCCGAGCGGCATCATGACGGGGCGCGCGGCGCGCCGCCAGGGTGTGGGCGGCGAAGTTCTTTGCGAGGCCTGGTAGCCATGTCCCGGATTGGACGCAAACCGATTGATGTGCCGCAGGGAGTGAGCATCAAGATCACGCCCCAAGCGGTTGAAGTGCAGGGGCCGAAAGGGAAGACCTCGGCGCCGGTGCCTCCCGGCGTGCTCTTCCGCCAGGAGGGCGCCAAGCTGCTGGTGCGCCCGGCGGCGGTACCGGAAGGCCCGGTGAGCAAGGACGCGCTCGACCAGTTGACGCGCTCGGAGAAGGCCAACTGGGGCCTGGCGCGGGCGCTGGCGGCCAACGCCGTCCACGGCGTGACGCAAGGGTTTTCGAAAGAGCTCGAGATTGTGGGCGTGGGCTACAAGGCCGAAGTGCAGGGCCGAAAGGTGCTCTTCAGCCTGGGCTACTCGAAGCCGGTGGAGTTCCCGCTGCCGGAGGGAATCGAAGTAGCCGTGGAGAAAGCGACCCGCGTCAAAGTCAGCGGCATCGACAAGCAGTTGGTGGGGCAGGTGGCGGCGGAAATCCGCGCCCTGCGCCCGCCTGATCCTTACAAGCAGAAGGGAGTGCGGTTGGTGGGCGAAGTGCTGCGCAAGAAAGCCGGTAAGGCCGCCGCCACCGCGACCAAGTAGCCATGCGATTCGGACGGGCGCGGAAACCGATCACCAAGCTGACGCAGAACGAGCACCGGCGCATCCTGCACCGGCGCGTGCGCGAGCGGGTGGAAGGCACCGCGGAGCGGCCGCGGCTGAGCGTGTTCCGCTCGCTGAAGAACATTTATGCGCAGGTAATCGACGACCGGAGCGGGCAGACGCTGGCTTCGTCGTCGTCGCGCGACAAGCAGCTCCGCACGCAGGTGGCCTACGGCGGCAACGTGGCCGCGGCCAAAGCGGTGGGCAAGGCGATCGGGGAGCGGGCTCGGGCCGCCGGCGTCACCCAGGTGGTGTTCGACCGCGGCGGCTACGAGTACCACGGCCGCGTCAAGGCGCTGGCCGACGCCGCCCGCGAAGCCGGGCTGAAGTTCTGATGAAATCATGAGCAAGAACACTTTCGAGGAGCGCGTGAGACAACAGAAACCGATTGACGGCACCAGCCTGCAGTTGAAGGAATTCGTCGTCGCCATCAACCGCGTCACCAAGGTGGTGAAGGGCGGCAAGAACCTGAGCTTCTCCGCCCTGGTGGTGGTGGGCGACGGGGCGGGCGTCGTGGGCCACGGGTTGGGCAAGGCCCGCGAAGTGCCGATGGCCATCCGCAAGGGCATCGAGCTGGCTAAGAAGAATCTGGTCCGCATCAACCTGACGCCGCCGACCATCCCGCACCAGGTGCAGGGCCGCTATTCGGCCAGCCGGGTGCTGCTCAAGCCGGCCCCGGAAGGCACAGGGGTGATTGCCGGCGGACCGGTGCGGCCGGTGATGGAAGCGACGGGAATTCAGAACGTGCTGACCAAGGCCATCGGCAACACCAACGCGCACAACGTGGTCAAGGCCACCCTCGACGCTCTGCTGCAGCTCAAGGACAGGCTGGCGGTGGCGCAGAGTCGCGGCAAGGAAGTCCAGGACCTTTAGACAATGGCGCGGCGCAAAGCGAGCGGCAAGCTGAAGATCAAGTGGGTGCGGAGTTGGATTGCCTGCACCGAAAGGCAACGGGCCTGCGTGCGCGGGCTGGGCCTGCGGCGTCTGAACCAGGTGGTGGAGCGCATCGATACGCCGGCAGTGCGCGGGCTGGTGGCTGCGGTGCCGCATCTGGTCGAGATTGTGGAGGACTAGGGAATGACTGAGCTGAGCAAGCTGCGTCCGCCGCGCGGGGCGGTGAAGAAGCCGCAGCGTATCGGCCGGGGTGTGGGCGCGCGCAAATCCAAGACCGCGGGCAAGGGCGACAAGGGTCAGCTCTCCCGCGCCGGCACACGCAAGCGGCCGGGGTTCGAGGGCGGCCAGATGCCGCTGCACCGGCGGCTCCCCAAGCGCGGCTTCGTCAACATCTTCCGCCGCGAGTTCGCCATCGTGAACGTGGAATCGCTGAACCGCTTCGCGGCCGGGGCGCGGGTGACGCCCGAGTCGCTCCGCGAGCGCGGTCTCGTCCACCAACCGTTGCCGGTGAAAATCCTGGGCGACGGAGCCGTGAGCGTGAAGCTGGCGGTGGCGGCGCACGCCTTCAGCGCCTCCGCCAAAGAAAAGATCGAAAAAGCAGGCGGGTCGGTGGAGGTTCTGCCCCTGGCCGCGCCCCGGAGCGAGGCCCAGGCGTAACCTGCCATGAAGTTCCTCGAGGCCATCCGCAACATCTTCCGCATCCCCGACCTGCGCAACCGCGTGTTGTTCACGCTGCTGATGCTGGCGGTCTACCGCCTGGGGTCGCACATCCCCACGCCCGGCATCAACGCCGAGGCGCTGGAAGCGATTTTCAAACAGTACGCCGGCACCTGGCTGGGACTGGTGGATATTTTTTCCGGCGGCAACTTCCGCCAGATGTCCATCTTCGCCCTGGGCATCATGCCCTACATCACCGCCTCCATCATCCTGCAATTGATGGCGGTGGTGTGGCCGTATCTGGAGCGGTTGCAAAAAGAAGGCGAGCTGGGGCGGCGCAAGATCACGCAGTACACGCGCTACCTGACGGTGGTGCTCTCGGCGTTTCAGTCGCTGATGATCGCGCTCACCCTGCAGCGCACCACGGTCGCCGGCCAGGCGGCGCTGGTGCTCACCCCGGGCATCGGCTTCGTGCTGATGACGGTGCTGACGCTGACCACCGGCACCATCTTCATCATGTGGGTGGGCGAGCAGATCAGCGACCGCGGCATCGGCAACGGGATGTCGCTGCTGATCTTTGCCGGCATCGTCGTCGGCCTGCCGCGCGCCATCTACGACACCTACAACACCCGCTACCTGACCGGGGAATGGGGCGTGCTGGAGCTGGCCGCACTGGTCATCATGATGCTGTTCGTGGTGGCGGTGATTATTTTTGTGGAGACCGGGCAGCGCCGCATCCCGGTGCAGTATGCCAAGCGCGTCGTCGGCCGACGAATGATGGGCGGCGCGATGACCTACCTGCCCATCCGCGTGAACGCCGGCGGCGTCATCCCGGTGATCTTCGCCAGTTCCATTCTCACCTTCCCGATGACGGTGGCGGCAGCCATCCCGCGCGACTCGTGGGTATCGCCCTACGTGCAGCAGGTTTCGCAGGCGCTGGCCTGGGGCGAGCCGCTTTACACCTTGCTCTACATCCTCGGCATCATCTTTTTTTGCTACTTCTATGTTTCCATCATCTTCAACCCCGACGAAGTAGCCGACAACATGCGCAAGTGGGGCGGTTTCATCCCCGGCATCCGGCCGGGCCGCAACACTTCCGAATACCTGAACACGGTGCTGACGCGGCTGACCTTCGTGGGCGGAGTCTACCTGGCGCTGATTTCCATCATTCCTGAGTGGATGATTTCCGGCATCCATCTCCACCACCTGCCCTCGTGGCTGGGCGGCGCCTTCATTGACTCGTACTTTCCGCGCTGGATTCTGGAAGGGTTGGGAGTGAACTTCTATTTCGGCGGCACGTCGCTGCTGATTGTGGTCGGCGTGGCCATGGACACGGTGAACCAGGTTGAAGCCCAGCTCACCATGCGGCACTACGAGGGCTTCACCACCCACGGGCGCATCCGCGGGCGGCGAGGCTGAGCGATGACCGCTGCCCCGAACCTCCGTCCGCTGGTGTTTCTCGGTCCTCCGGGAGCCGGCAAAGGCACGCAAGCGCGCGCTGCGGCCGAGCGGCTGGGCGTCCCGCAGATTTCCACCGGCGACATGTTCCGCGACCACGCAGCGCGCGGCACCGAACTGGGGCGGCAGGCCAAGGCGGTGATGGAGCGAGGCGAGCTGGTAAGCGACGACATCGTGGTCGGCATGGTGGCGGAGCGCATCGCCCGGCCTGACTGCGCCAAAGGGTTCATTCTGGACGGTTTCCCGCGCACGGTGCCGCAGGCGGAGCGCCTGGAGGGGCTGCTGGCTGAGAGCCGCCGCCCGAGCGTCCTTGCCGTCAACTTCAACCTCAGTTATACTAATCTGGTCAGGCGGCTCACCGGACGACGCACCTGCGTTCTCTGCGGCGAGATCTACAACATCTACTTCCGTCCTCCGAAGGCTGAGGGTCGGTGTGACCGGGACGGCGGGGAGCTGACCCAGCGCGCCGACGACCGCGAAGAGGTCATCCGGGAACGCCTGAGCGCGTACGAGCGGCAAACGCAGCCGCTGATCGACTTTTACCGCCAGCGCCACGCTTTGCTGGACGTGGACGCCGAAGCGCCGCCGGAGGAGCTAACCCGGCGGCTCTTAGCTTTGTTGGCGGAAGAGAAGCAGTCGGCGGGGAGCGCGGCATGATTGTCTGCAAGTCCACGGTGGAACTGGACAAGATGCGCGCCGCCGGCCGCGTGGTGGCGAAAGTTCTGGACGAAGTGGCGCGGCGAGTGGCGCCGGGGATGACGACGCTAGAGCTGGAAGCGCTGGCCGAAGACGCCATCACCCGCGAGGGCGCCGAGCCGGCTTTCAAGGGCTACCACGGTTACCCGTGCGTGCTGTGCACGTCGGTGAATGAAGAGATTGTTCACGGCATCCCGTCGGAGCGCAAGGTGATGCGGGGCGACATCGTTTCGATTGATGTCGGCGTCAAGCTCGACGGGTTCTACGCCGACAGCGCCACTACGGTGGCGCTGGAGCCGGTTTCGCGCGACGTGGAGCGGTTGCTGCAGGTGACGCGGGAAGCGCTGGAGCTGGGTATCGAGCAGGCGAAAGCCGGGAACGACCTGGCGGATATTTCGGAAGCCATCCAGCGACATGTGGAAGCGGCGGGCTTCAGCGTGGTGCGCGAGTTTGTAGGGCACGGCATCGGCACGGCGCTGCACGAAGAGCCGCAGGTGCCGAATTACGTGACGCCCGGCAAGGGCCGCGGGCCCAAGCTGGCGCCGGGAATGGTTCTGGCCATCGAGCCCATGGTGACGACAGGCTCGCCGGCGGTGCGGATGCAGTCGAACCGCTGGACGGCGCAGACGACCGACGGGGGCTACGCGGCGCACTTCGAGCACTCGGTGGCGGTCACGGAAAACGGGCCCTGGGTTTTGACGCTGCCCTAGGTTGAGGCGGCGGAGGATATGCCGAAAGAAGACGCGATTGAGGTGGACGGCGTGGTGATTGAGACCCTGCCCAACGCCATGTTTCGCGTCGAGCTGGAGAACAAGCATCGGGTGCTGGCTCACATCTCCGGCCGGATGCGCAAGAATTTCATCCGCATCCTGCCGGGCGACCGCGTGCGGTTGGAGTTGTCGCCCTACGACCTGACGCGGGGCCGGATCACCTATCGGTTCAAGTAGAGGAGAGCGATGAAGGTTCGAGCATCGGTGAAGAAAATTTGCGCCAAGTGCAAGATCATCCGCCGCCGCGGTGTGGTGCGGGTGATTTGCGCCAACCCCAAGCACAAGCAGCGCCAGGGGTAGGGAGGAACGGATGGCACGCATCGCCGGGGTGGACCTGCCGCCCCAGAAGAATGTCTGGACGGGGCTGACCCGCATCTACGGGATCGGGCAGGCGCGCTCGAGGAGCATTCTCGCCGCCGCCGAGGTGGACCGCTTCAAGAAGATCAAAGACCTGACGGAAGACGAAGTGACGCGCATCCGGCAGAAGATCGACGAAGAAGGGCGGGTGGAAGGCGATCTGCGCAAAGAGATCGCCATGAACATCAAGCGGCTGATGGAAATCGGCTGCTACCGCGGCCTGCGCCACCGGCGCGGGCTGCCGGTGCGCGGCCAGCGCACCCACACCAACGCCCGCACCCGCAAGGGCCCGCGCCGCCAGACGGTGGCGCTGAAGCGCAAGGCCCCGGTCGGGAAGAAGGGTTAAAGGAGAACCACAGTGGCCAAAGCCAAAGAAGGCGCCGAACCGCAGGCAGGCGCGCCGGCCGCTCCGGCGAAGCCGACGCGGCGGAAAGAGTTTCGCAAGAAGCGCGAGAAGCGCCACGTGCCGGTGGGTGTGGCGCATATCCAGGCGACGTTCAACAACACCATCATCAGCATCACCGACGCCAACGGCAACGTGGTGGCGTGGTCGAGCGCCGGCTCCGCCGGCTTCAAAGGGTCGCGCAAAGGGACTCCCTTTGCGGCGGGCCAGGCGGCCGGGGTCGCCGCGTCGCGCGCCCGCGAAGTGGGCATGCGGCAGGTGGAAGTGCGGGTCAAGGGCCCGGGCTCGGGCCGCGAGTCGGCTATCCGCGCCCTGGCGACTTCGGGCCTGCAGGTGATCGTGATCAAGGACACCACGCCCGCGCCGCACAACGGCTGCCGGCCGCCCAAGCGGCGCCGGGTGTAGAGAGCTTACGCAGGAGGTACAGGAAACTTGGCACGCTACCGAGAAGCAGTTTGCCGGCTCTGCCGGCGCGAAGGGATGAAGCTCTACCTGAAAGGGGAGCGGTGCTTCACCGAGAAGTGCGCCATCGAGAAGACCAACGTGCCGCCCGGCCAGCACGGCGGGGCGCGGCGGCGGAAGCTGGGCAACTACGGCGAGCAGCTGCGGATGAAGCAGCGGGCCCGGCGAGTCTACGGCGTGCTGGAGACGCAGTTCCGCAACACGTTCGAGAAGGCCGAGCGGCAGGCGGGGAAGACAGGCGAGAACCTGCTGATCCTGCTGGAGCGGCGGCTGGACACCATCGTGCACCGCGCCGGCTTCGCCAGCTCGCGCGCTCACGCGCGGCAACTGGTGCTGCACGGGCACGTGCGGGTGAACGGGCGCAAGGTCAACGTCCCTTCGGCGCTGGTGAGCGTGAACGATGAAATCACTTTGAAGGACGGGATGAAGGAAAACGCCGGGGTGCTGCAGGCCAAAGAGCTGGCGGGGCGGCAGTCGATCCCGAGCTGGCTGGAGGTGGACCGCGAGGCGGTCCGCGCCAAGCTCACCTCGAGCCCAAGCGCGAGGAGCTCATCACGCCGCCGGTGAACGAACAGCTTATCGTCGAACTTTATTCGCGGTAAACAGGAGGACGTACTTATGTGGAAAGGATTTCAGAAGCCCAAGCGGCTGGCGTGCGAAGTCGAGACGCTCACCGACCGCTACGGGAAGTTTTCCGCCCAGCCGTTCGAGCGCGGCTTCGGCACCACCATCGGCAACGCGCTGCGGCGCGTGCTGCTGAGCTCGATTGAAGGCGCTTCCATCACGGCGGTGAAGATTGAGGGCGTGCTGCACGAATTCCAGTCCATCCCCGGCATCACCGAGGACGCCACCGACATCATCCTCAACCTCAAGCAGGTACCGCTGCGGCTGCACAACCCGGACGCGGTCAAGACGCTGACGCTGTTCGCCGACAAGCCGGGCGAAGTGACTTCGGCGATGCTGGAAGGCGACGCCGACGTCGAAATCCTGGACAAGAGCGTCTATCTCGCCACGGTGGGCGAGGGCGGCAAGTTGCAGGTCGAGATGCGGGTGAAGAACGGCCGCGGGTACGTGAGCGCCGACCGCAACTTCGACGAAGACCTGCCCATCGGCTACATCCCTATTGATTCGGTGCACTCGCCGGTGCGCAAGGTGAACTACACCGTCGAGGCGGCGCGCCTGGGGCAGATGACCGATTACGACAAGTTGAACCTGGAAGTCTGGACCAACGGCACCATCAAGCCCGGCGACTCCATCGGGCTGGCCGCCAAGCTGCTCAAGGACCACATGAACATCTTCATCGCCTTTGAAGAGGAGAAGCCCAGCGAGGAGGAGCGCGCCGAGCGCACCTACGACGCGCGGCAGGAATACCTGGGGCGGTCGGTAGACGAGCTCGAGCTTTCCGTGCGTGCCTACAACTGCCTGAAGAACGCCAACATCCGCACCATCGGCGACTTGGTGCAGCGCAGCGAGCAGGAGATGCTGCGCACCAAGAACTTCGGGCGCAAGTCGCTGAATGAGATCAAAGAGCTGCTGCAGCGGATGAACCTGCAACTGGGGATGAAGCTCGACGAGCACGGCCGCATCGTGTGGCCGCTGCCCGAGTCCGCCGCGCCGGCCGAGGGCGAAAGCGCTCCGGC
>JAXIPK010000175.1:0-12569 GCA_045402975.1 Acidobacteriota bacterium | reverse complement strand
TCAGGTGAGGAATCTGCTGTTCTCCTCGCAGGCCTTCAAGTTGTCAAAGAGCTCCCGTCCGCCTCCAGAGGCGGACAGCCTCTTCCAGCTTCTAGCTTCCGGCATCCAGCCTCCGGAAGTCTACGGTTTCTGCGGTTTTTGCGGTTTTTGCGGACGTTTATTTTTTGGTGGTGCTTTTTAGGCCCGAAAAGCACAACCGAAAAACCGCAAAAAACGCATCCTTCAGGGATGCTGTTTCTTGTCCTGAGCCTGTCGAAGGGCAAGCACCGCAGAAAACGCAAAACCGTGCAATCCGCAGGATCCGCATTTCAGGAGAAAAGCCGATTTCACCCCGCTTGCCCTGAGCTTGCCGAGGGGCGAAGGGCGAAAAAAGCATCCGTCTCAGTGGCCCAGGCATTCCTGCCTGCCCACTCCCGAAGGAAGCAGTCTGCTGTTCGCACAGCCGCTTCCCACGACCACACGCGGTGTCGCGGGAGTTTTTGACATTTTGCGGGCCGAACCGTACCATCAGCCTGCGTCAACCCAATCCTGAAACCTTGCGGAGGCCTCATGCCTGACCGGCGCACAGTTTGGAAGCGAGCCGCCCTCGCACTACTCGTCTCAGTCGGTGCCATCGCATTCGCCCAGTATGGGAATGCCCAGAGGGTAAGGGCCACTGGCTTCAAGATGAACCCCGACAGTGGGACCGCCTTCTTGGCCGGCGTCACCAGCTCGAGCGGGGGCGTCGACGTCTCCTTCGAGGCCATTTCCGGCCCCAACGAAACTATCCGCGGCTACAAGTACAACAAGGCCGCCCTGGGCTCGTTGAGACCCGGCGCTCAGATTCCCCTCTACGTCCCCAACCTGAAGTTCTCCATCGAGTTTGGCCGCGGGTGCACCGACGAAACTGGGGATACGCTCTCCGGGTGCAACAGCGAGCCGCCCGCGCGCGGAGCGTGGAAGACCGTGACGCTCGACTCCGTCGAACTCTCCCCCGACTCCACCAACCTGAAGCTCACCTTCGCCGAAGAAGCGATTCTGCGCACGGGTGCGAAGGTTCGCACTCTCGAGTTCATCGCTGAGGGAGATTGGTTCGTTCCCAAGTCTCCACCCCGGCAGAAGACCAAGAAGAACTGAAGAGACTCCGAGGCTCTTGCGCGGGTTCGGTCGGTTTATCCCGAGCGGTGCAGCGCGAAGCGAGGGACGCTATTTCTTGAAGAGGTTCTCGAAGGCTTGGCGGGCGTTCGTCGGGCGGGCGCGGCCGGGCGAGGTGTCCTTCTCCACGCGCACGCGCAGCTCAAAAAACTTGCACTCGTTGTGCGCCGTCTTATTCGGAATCCGCTTGGGGATGGCCTCGGTGCATTCGAAGCGGCTGGCGGGATCAAAGTGCGTGCACTGCTTGCAGGAATGCAGCTCGAAGCCGCACTTGGAGCACTGCCCCACGTGGTCGAGCGCCACCGTCAGCTCCACACCGCAGTTCGAGCAGCGCGAGACCACTTTCGAACCCGGCATCTGCGGCGCGCGCGGGCCCGTCGCCTGCACCTTCTGCCACTTGGGGCCGGTGGGCGGAGGCGGCCTTTCGCTCTTCTGTTTCTTCTCGCCCTTTTCTTCGCGGTAGCCTTCCATGTAGCCCCGCTGACGGTATTTTCGGTCGATGCTCAATGAACAACTCCTAGCTAGGGGCCTGCCCGCCGAAGCCTTGGCGTAGGCGGGTGGGGGGATGGCTGGAGTCTACCTCGAAACCACCTCATCTGCACCTCAAATCGCCGCCGGGTAGTGTCCTAATTTCAGGACACTACCCGGCGGTCGACGCAAGGGTCGGGCGGGATTTCGAGGTCGGACGGTGAAGCCGCTAGGGCGGGCGCGGCTGCTGCGGCTGGCTCGGCTCTACGTTTCAGGCTGCAGCAGTACGCGATAAAGCGCCCCTGCAGCGCACGGCATTATTATGGGTACTCGGTGCACGCATGAGGAGGGTCGCAACAACACCCGCAATCCATCCACACGCAAATAGCGCAGACCCATACTTGGCCACACCTCAGACAGCAATCTGGTCCTCCGGATTGACAGGTTGCTTGTGCCTGGGCCAGAAGCGGATTGTCCTTGGTGGAGACCGGGGAGGCGGAAGCTTGCGGAGGCGGTTCGGTCGAGATAAGCCTTATCTGGAACTTGGGCTCTGTGTCGGAGTACCTCGGTGCTTCGCGGTTCAGGTCAAGCCGTTGCGACTGCCGAACCGACTCGTTTCCCCCCTCATCCTGTGTCAACTCGAAAACGGTGATAGCAGCCGACTGCTTGTCCATGTCTTTAATGACGGGCACGAGGGCATAGGCGTATCCTTCCTCTAGGTCTCCGAACTTGACCATGGCCCCTTCTTTCGCAAGGAGCTTGATCAGCTTTCCCGACGATAGAGTGATCTCGAAGCGAAGGGTCTTTTCGGAGATTGCAGGACTCTCCGCCTTCTGCCCTTTGGGGTTGAGTTCCTTGTAGGAACCTTGTTGGCTAGAAACGCCAGTAGCTGAGACGAGACCCAGCAGACACACGCCCAGGACAACATTCAGCCGTCGGAGAATGGTTGGATTCATTGAGGATCTCCTCCACCAAATTGGCATGCTACGCCGCCCGGGGAAGAGTTGTCAACTTCCGGTAGTGTCCTAAGTAGGACACTACCCAACTTCCTAATCTGGCAAATTAGGACACTACCCGCCGCCGGCTTGCCCTGCTTGCCCTGAACGGAGCCGAAGGGAGCCCCGCACCGCGGGACGAAGGGCCGCTACAGGTGTTTCTTCAAATACTCCGTCATCGCCCGGAACAAGTGCAGTTGCGCTTTGCCGCCGCGGATGGAGTGCGTCTTCTGCGGATAAATCCAGAGGTCGTAGGGCTTGCCGGCCTCGATGAGCGCCTGGATGAACTGTTCGGTGTTCTGAATGTGCACGTTGTCGTCGGCCGTGCCGTGCACCAGCAGCAGCCGCCCGCTCAGGTTCGCCGCCGCCTTCACACAGGAGGTTTTCTCGTAGGCTTCTTTCTCCTGCTGCGGCAAGCCCATGTAGCGCTCGGTGTAGATGGAATCATAGAGGTGCCAGTCGGTGACCGGTGCCACGGCGATGCCCACCTTGAAAAGATCACTGTGCGTCAGCGCAAAACAGGTGCTGAAGCCGCCTCCGCTCCAGCCCCAGAGGGCGATGCGTTCCGGGTCGACGTACGGCTGCTTCTTCAGCCACTCCACCGCCACGCGATGGTCGGCCAGCGCTGTGGGGCCGTAGTTGCGATTGAGCGCCGCTTCGTGCTTGTGCCCGAGGATTGCCGACGCGCGGTCGTCCACCTGGATCACCACGAACCCTTGCTGCACCAGGTGCTGATGGAACAGGTAGCGGCTCCCGCCCCAGGCGTCGCGGATAGTCGGCGAATGCGGGCCGCCGTAGACGTACATCACCACCGGATACCGCCGCGGCACAACCTTCCCGCCCTTGCGCCCCGGCGGAGCTTCCTTCGGACGCAGCAGTAGGCCGCGCACCAGCGCGCCGTCGGCCTGCCCCCCGGAGCCTTGGCGTAGGGGGGGCGCGCGCATCTCCACCAGCTCGGGCGCCACCATCTCGTAGTCACTCACCGGCTTGCTTTGATGCGCCACCGTCGTTCGTCCGCTGGGAAGATGGTGCACGCGGATCTCGGGCACGCGGCCCAACGCGGAATAGGTGTCCACGTAGGCGTCTGCGGTGGGGCTGAGCACGATGGAGTGGTTCCCCTTTCCCTCGGTCAGCAGCTCGTAGCCGCCGCCGTCGAGCTTCACTCGGTAGAGGTCGCTGCCCAGCGGGTTGCGTTCGGTCGACGTGTAGTAGACCCAGCCTCCCTTCTCATCCACGCCCTCGACTTGCGTCACCTCCCAGTAAGCTTCCGTCTTCACTTGAAAGTCCACCGTGCGCTTCAACTGCCCATCGAACCCGTAGAGGTACAGATGGTTGTAGCCCGTGCGCTCCGACGCCCACAGGAACTCCTGCCGCTCGGAAAGAAACCGCATGTCGTCGGTGATGTTGATCCAGTCGGGGGCGCGCTCGGTCAGAAGAGTGCGCGAGCGTCCGTCCCTCACATCTAAAGCCGCCAGCTCCACGTTCTGCTGCGCGCGGTCGAGCAGTAGAACCCACGCTCGCCCGGCGTCGATCCACCCGAAACGCGGGAGGTACTCGGCGGTGCGGTCGAGCCACTGCACTTCACCCACTGAGGCACCCCCGCGCTCCGCGGCCGAAATGCCGACGATGCCCACGCGCGCTCGCGGGTTCGGGTCGCCCGCCTTTGGATAACGCTGAAAATCTACTTCCGCCTGCACCGGCACCAGGTCGCTGATGGGATAGGTCGGCACCTGCTGCTGGTCGAGCTCGAGGAAGGCAATGCGCTGGCTGTCGGGCGACCACTGGTAACCGCTGCGAATGCCGAACTCCTCCGGATAAACCCAGTCGAGGTCGCCGTGCAGCACCAGCTCGGTCCCACCCTTCGTCAGCCGTTTCTCCGCGCCGCCCGCGGTTGACACCAGCCACAGGTCGTGCTCATACACAAAGGCCACCCATTTGCCGTCGGGCGAAAACTTCGGGTCGCCGACCCCGCGCTTCGACGCCGCCAGCGGCTTCGCTTCCTGCGTTGCCAGGTCGTAGAGGTAGAGCCGCCCCGCGCTGGCAAAGAGGATTTGTTTCGAATCGGGCGACCACACGTAGGCCGCGACCGAGTAGCGCAGCAGCCGCTCTTTCTCGCGCTCCTCCTGAACGCCTTCGTAGGCCGGCGCCAGCTTGGTCAGTTGCTCGTAGCTCACCAGCACGCGCTTCTCGCCCGTCTCCGCCTCCACCACCCACAGGTCGCGCCTTTCGCCCTCATTCTCCTGCAGGATGTAGGTCAACCGCTTCCCGTCCGGGCTCCAGCGCATCTGCGACGGCATCCGCCCTGTCATGCCGGCGTCGCTGAAGATTTCCTCCAGCCGCAGCGGCTTCTGAGCCAGCACTGTCATCTTCGCCGGCTGCTTGCCCTGAGCCAGGCAAAGCGCGGCGAAGGGGGAGCTCAGGAGCGCCGCAAGCAAAAGGGCATTCAGCGTGGCCGCGCGATTTCGCATGGAATGATTTCTCCTTGGTGGAAGACTCGAAAGCGTGAATGTCGTTCGAAGAAACGCCTACTTCTTTTCCGCAGGCGCGAGCGTGCGCAGGAAATTCACCAGGTGCCACTTCTGCGCTTCCAGTAGACGAGTGCCCTGGCCCGGCATGCGCCCGTGGCCGGTGTTGATGATGTAGTTGACCTCGCCGTCGGTGCGCTTCTTCTGCCACTCGACCCGGGTAAAGTCGGGAACCGCCAGCTTGAGGTCCACCGCCAGGTCACCCTTGCCGTCGCCCTTCGCGCCATGGCACAGCGCGCACTGGCTGGAAAACAGTTTCCCGCCCGTCTCCACCGATTCCGGGCTGGACGGGATCGGGTTCTTGCGGTTCTTTTCCTCTTCCGGGATCACCAGCGGCTTCGGCAGCTCCGCCTGCGGCGCTTCTTTCTTCTCCTGCGCAACTGAAGCAAGCCCCGGCAGTAACAAGCCGGCCAGCAGCAGACCTCGACACAAAGTCCCAGTTCGCATGCAGATCCTCCCTACCCGCTCGGGGCTCGACCAACAGATACCACATCGAGACAACTGGTCGCAACCGCCAGCTCTCTGACTCCCCTCATTCTTCTCTGTGCCTCTGTGTCTCTGTGGCATTTTTTCTTTGTGTCTTTGTGCCTTTGTGGCTATCTTCTTCCCTCACCGATGGCGAACCGCCCCTACAGCCTGCTGGCGCGCTACTACGACCAGTTGACCCGCGGCGCTCCGCGGATGAATCGCCTGGCGCGTGAAGAAATTCTTGGCCGGATACTGCGACGCTCCCGCACCGTCTGCGACCTCGGCTGCGGCACCGGCACGG
Organism: Acidobacteriota bacterium; assembly: GCA_045402975.1. GTDB lineage: Bacteria > Acidobacteriota > Terriglobia > Acidiferrales > 2-02-FULL-67-57 > JACPRL01. The sequence goes on along the minus strand of JAXIPK010000175.1, from coordinate 6,678 downwards.
CCGCCATCGAGCTCGCCCGCCGCGGGCACACGGTCTATGCGCTGGACTTTTCCCCCCACATGGTCCGGTTGGCGCGCCGCAAGGTCCGCCGCCTGCCCGCCCGCGTGCGCTCGCGCCTCACTGTCCGGCGCGCCGACATGCGCAGCTTTCGCCTGGCCCAGCCGGTCGAGTTGGTGCTCAGTCAGTTCAACCCCATCAATCACCTCCCCCGCAAGTCCGACCTCGTCCGCACCTTTCGCACCGTCGCCCGCACCCTGCGCCCGGGCGGCTGGTTCCTCTTCGACATCAACACCCGCCGAACCTACGAGCAGCTCTACTCCATGACCCGTTGGGAGGAAAAACCCGGTTTCTGCCTCGTCTACCGCGGCCGCTTCGACCCGAGGCGCGATAAAGCCTGGCTCGACCTGGAGTGGTTCATCCGCAAAGGCGCCGCCTGGCACCGCTACCACGAGCGCATCGAAGATACCTGCTGGTCGGACGCCGAAATCCGCCGCGCCCTTCGCCGTGCCGGCTTCCGCCGCATCCGCTTCTGGGACGGAGTGGACGTCCGTCCTCCCTCCGCCTACCAGAAGCGCGGCATGGACGGCTACTATCTCGCCCAAAAACCGACACAGGGAGGAACGCGATGAAAGCACGACTTGCTCTGCTGGGCTGCCTGGTCTTGCTGCCGGCAACCCTCGCGGCCCAACAGGTCTTTGACATCGTTCCAGTCGCCGACGGCGTCTACGCCGCCATCGGCAAGGGCACGGCGCCCATGGCCATCGGCTCGAACGCCGCCATCATCGTTAATGACAACGAGGTGCTGGTGGTGGATACGCACTACACGCCCTCGGCGGCCCGCGCGCTGCTGGCCGAGATCAAGAAGCTGACCGACAAGCCGGTGCGCTACGTGGTCGAGACCCACTGGCACAACGACCACGTGCAGGGCAGCCAGGCCTACGTCAACGTCTATCCCGGCGGGGTGGAGTTCATCAGCAGCCACGCCACCCGCGAAGACATCGAAAAGAAAGCCATCCCCTCGGCCAAGCAGGACCTCGAATCGCTCCCGCAGCGCATCGAGCAGGCCGAGCAGCAACTGGCCGCCGGCAAGGGCCAAGATGGCCAGCCGCTGACCGACGAGCAGAAGACGCAGCGCCGTGCGCAGATCGATCGCCAGAAAGCCTACCTGGAAGAGCTGAAGCAAATGCAAATCAGCCTGCCCACGCTGACCTTCGAGCACAGCCTCGTGCTGCACCGCGGCCCGCACCCCATCCACGTGCTCTTCTTCTTCAAGGGCCACACCCGCGGCGATGTCGTGGTCTACCTGCCCGACCAGAAAGTTCTCATCGCCGGCGACCTGGTCACCCAGGGCCTGCCCTTCCCGCGCGACTCCTACCCCGGCGAGTGGGCGAAGACGCTGAAGGCCATCGCGGAGATCGACTTCGACCAACTCATCCCCGGCCACGGGCCGGTGCAGAAGGGCAAGGACCACGTGAACCTGCTGGCGCAGATTCTCGACTCCGTCGCGCAGCAGGTGAAGGCGGCGGTGGACAAAGGGCTGAGCCTGGAGGACACCAAGAAAGCCGTAAACGTGGAGGCCTTCCGCCAGGCCATCACCGGCGGCAACGCCCAGCAGAACGCCGGCTTCGATGCGCGCATCGCGACGCTCATCGAGCGCGCCTACGCTGAAGCCAAAGGCGAGTTGAAGGATTAGCCCTACAGATTGAATCCGCCGGCCTGCTCGAAGGCGTGCGCCAACTGGAGCAGGCGCGCCTCATCAAAGTGCCGCGTAAAGAATTGCAGTCCGATGGGCAGCCCCGCCTTCGACTTCCCGCACGGCACAGAAATCCCGGGCACGCCCACCAGGTCGCCGGTCACGGTGTAAATGTCGGCGAGGTACATCGCCAGCGGGTCTTCGGTTTTCTCGCCCAGCTTGAAGGCCGGCGTGGGCGAAGTCGGCGTGACCAGAGCATCCACCTGCTCGAACGCCTTCACGAAGTCCTGATAGAGCAGCGCACGCACCTTCTGCGCTTTCAAGTAGTAGGCCTCGTAGTAGCCGGCGCTGAGCGCGTAGGTGCCGAGCATGATCCGGCGTTTGACCTCGGCGCCGAAGCCGCGCCCGCGCGTGCGACGGTACATCGCCTCCAGCGTGTCCGCACCCGGCGCGCGCGGGCCGTAGCGCACCCCATCGTAACGCGCCAGGTTCGAGCTCGCCTCGGCAGTGGCGATGATGTAGTAGCAGGCGATGGCGTAGTCAGTGTGCGGCAGGCTGACCTCGCGCACCTCGCAGCCTTGCTTTTCGAGAAGAGCGATTCCCTTCTCTACCTTGGCGCGCACCTCGGGGTCGAGTCCGCCGCCGAAGTATTCCTTCGGCACGCCCAGCTTCATTCCCTTGACGGCCTTGTTGAGTGCAGCGAGATAGTCCGGCACAGGCACGTCGACGCTGGTCGAGTCGTTGGGGTCGCGCCCGGCAATGATCTGCATGACCGCGGCCACGTCAGGCACCGTGCGGCCGAACGGGCCGATGTGGTCAAGCGAAGACGCAAAGGCGATGAGCCCATAGCGCGACACGCGCCCATACGTCCCCATCAACCCCACCACGCCGCAGAAGCCCGCCGGCTGCCGGATCGAGCCGCCCGTATCCGAGCCCAGCGCCGCCACCGCCTGCGCATCAGCCACTGCCGCGGCCGAGCCGCCGCTCGAGCCGCCCGGCACGCGCGATGTGTCGTGCGGGTTGCGCACCGGCCGGTAGGCGGAGTTCTCGTTCGACGACCCCATGGCAAACTCATCGCAGTTGGTCTTGCCCAGGACCATCGCGCCCGCCTGCTCCAGTCGCGCGACGGCGGTCGCATCGTAGGGCGGGATGTATCCTTCGAGGATGCGCGAGCCGGCCGTAGTCGGCGTGCCGAGGGTGATGATGACGTCCTTGATCGCCATCGGAACACCGGCCAGCGGCGGCAAGGGCTCGCTGCGCGCAATCTTGGCGTCAATCTCTTTCGCCTGCGCCAGCGCGCGTTCCGGGCAAGTTGTCAGGAAGGCGCCCAGCTCGGCGTTGCGCTTCTCGATGCGCTCCAGGTGCTTCTGCGCCAGCTCGCGCGCGCTCACTTGGCGCGAGCGCAGCAGCTCCTGCACTGTGGCTACTGTAAGCTCAGCGAGTTCCATCAGCGCTCGATGACCTTCGGTACTTTGAAGAACGTCCCGTCGGCGTCCGGCGCCGCGGCCATCGCCTCGGCGCGGTCCAGGCCGGGTCGCATGACGTCCTCACGTAGCGACGGGTTGGGCGAAGACGATGGCGCCAGCACCTGAGCCATCGGCTCGATGTTGGTGGTGTCGAGCCGGTTCAACTGATCGATGTGCTCCAGAATGGCATCGAGCTGCTGCGCCATCCGGTCCAATTCCGCCGGCTCCAGCTCCAGATTCGCCAGCGCCGCCACGTACTCCACGTCTTTGCGCGTAATCTTCATGGGAATCTCGCATTCTAGCACACGCTCTCGGCGCCCTCTGCGCTTCTCTGCGCCCTCTGCGCCAAGCCTGTTGTTCTATAATCCGCTTCCCATGCGCCTCATCCTGGCTTCCTCTTCCCCGCGGCGGCACGAGCTGCTGCGCAACGCCGGCTTCGACTTCGAGGTTCTCTCCAGTGAGGCTGATGAGACTTACCACGAAGGCGAACCTCCTGCGGCCAACGCGGAACGCATCGCGTGGATGAAAGCCGAGGCGGTGGCGCGGCGCTTGGGGACGACGGACGACGCAGTGGTTCTGGCAGCCGACACCATCGTCGTCGTCAGCGGCGAAGTACTCGGCAAACCGCGCTCACCGGAGGACGCCCGCGCCATGCTGGAGAAGCTTTCCGGGCGCGCCCACGAAGTTATCAGCGGCGTGGCTCTGGTGGACTCCTCGGGCAACCGGACTCTCGTGGCTCACGAAACCACGCGAGTCTACTTCCGCCTGCTGAGTGCCGAGGAAATCGCCGCCTACGCGGCCACGGCGGAGCCGCTCGACAAGGCGGGCGCCTACGCCATCCAGGGACGCGCGTCTCGCTTCGTCACCCGCATCGAGGGCTGCTACTTCAATGTGATGGGCTTGCCGGTGGCGCTGGTGGACAGCCTGTTGCGCCAGTGGAGGAAGGGCTAGTGCCGTTCCAACTTTCTCGTCCTAAAGTAGGTCTACTTGGAAGCCGGCGATACCACAGTACTGCCGCTGTTGTGGGAGCCTTGGCGGAGAAGCGAGCAGCATGGGATTAGCCGAATCAGGTTGGAACGGCACTAGCTGGTCTTCGGTTTCTCGTCGGCCTGCTCGGGCTTGTCTTCCGTTTTCATTTCATCTTTGAAGCCGCGGATGCCTTTCGCCAGCCCGCGCATCAGCTCCGGGATGCGCGTCGCCCCGAACAGCAGCAGGAGGATGGCGGCGATAATCAGCAGCTCAGTGACGCCAAAGCGCACGGTTGTTTCTCCTCAACTCGCATTCTAGGCGCGCCCGCAGGGGGAGTCAAATGGATTCCGCGCCCAGCAGGATGACGCGCTCGTCGCCCACGCGCCGCGTCAGCCGCTGCCGGTCGAGGTATTCGAGCAAGGGGATGGCGTACTTGCGTGTCACGCCGGTCAGCTCCTTGAAGGCGGGCACGGCAATGCGCTCACCTTTCTGCTTCTTGTAGCCCCGCAGCATCTCTGCCAGCCGCTCCAGCGCGGTGCGGTGGAAGAGCAGTTCTTCGGTCACTTTCACCAGTACGCCCTCGCGCACCAGGATGTTGACGATTTTCTGCGCCCGCTTGGGCTCCACCGCCGTCTGCGCCAGCACGTCCTTCACCGCCGGAACCGTCAACCCGGCGCGCGCAAACGCCTGCTCGATGATTCTCCTCGCATCTTCTTCTTCCTTGCTCAGGGCAACAGCGCGGCCGGCGCGCTTGACGATGTCGCCGGCCAGCGCCAGCTCACCCTGATTCACCAGGTCGGCCACGATAGGCTCGAAGAGCGCCTCCGAACGAGCGAAGAGGCGTTCGCGCAACTCCTGCTTCGGCATCCCATCCAGCAACGGCTCTTTCTTGTGGAACGCGTCCACGGCGGCCAGCGCCGCCGCGCGCAGCTCGGCCCAGCGCGCCGGGTCGACGAAGACAACGGGGGCACTGGGAAGACGACGGAGCCTACCCGCCGTCACCAGCGCCGCGGCGCTCGCATCCACGTCCGTCAGCCGCCAGCCGGTCAGCGCCACCAACTGCGCGGCCGTGAGCGCCCCGCCCTTCGACTGCTTTACCAAAGCCTCCACAATCTTCTCTCGGTCGCCACTGGCGAGAGCGTCAAGGTACAACCGAAGGGCGGGGTCGTTGCGCTTGTGCTTCTCGGGATGTGCGTGAAGCACCCGGCCGCCGCCGATGGTGATGACCGGTGAGAACTGGCGAACGATGAAGCGGTCGCCGGGCAGGAGCAAGGTGGTATCGCGCCAGCGAAGCTGCGCGTAGGCCTGCGCCCCCGCCGCGAGCTGGTCGCGGTCGAGCAGGCGCACTTCCGCAATCGTCTCAATCGTGCCGTGATGAAAGTGCACGCGCGCGCCGTGCTTGAGCCGGGGCGCCGATGCCAGCAGCGTCAACTCAGCGTCCACTCGGTCGGTTGGCTCGAAGAGTCCCGGCGCCGAGAGCGCCATTCCGCGCTCAAGCTCGCCGGCCTCGACCCCGGCCAGGTTCACCGCCGTGCGCTGGCCAGCCGACGCCCGCTCCACCGACTGCCCGTGCACCTGCAGCCCCCGCACACGCAGGCGACGCCGCTGCGGAAAGACCTCGACCTCATCACCTGCGCCGACGCTGCCGGCCACCAGCGTCCCGGTCACCACGCTGCCGAAGCCTTTCATCACAAAGCTGCGGTCAATCGGCAATCGGAAGTGGTGCGAGGCGTCCTTGCCGGGAACATCGGCGGCCAGTCGGGCCAGCTCTCGTTTCAGCGTGTCGAGCCCGGCGCTGGTCTTGCTGCTGACGGGAACGATGGGCGCGGCATCGAGAAACGACCCGCGCAGGAACTCGGCGACTTCCAGCCGCACCAGCTCCAGCCCGTCGGGCGCAACCAGGTCGGACTTGGTCAGCGCCACCAGCCCGCGCTCAATGCCGAGCAGACGACAGATGTCAAAGTGCTCGCGCGTCTGCGGCTTGATGGACTCGTCGGCGGCGATGACCAGCAGCACCAGGTCAATCCCGCCCACTCCGGCCAGCATGTTGCGCACAAAGCGCTCGTGCCCGGGCACGTCCACGAACCCGAGCCGGAGTCCCTCCAGCTCCAGATGCGCAAAGCCGAGGTCAATCGTAATGCCGCGGCGCTTCTCTTCTTCCAACCGATCGGGGTCAATGCCGGTGAGCGCCCGCACCAGCGCGGACTTGCCGTGGTCAATGTGGCCGGCGGTGCCGACGATGACGTTCTTCATTTGCGCGCGAGAACTCGATTCTTAGCGGAGAGCGGCGGCGACTTCCCAGGCCAACTGGTCGAAGGCGCGCACCGGCGAGAGCGCGGAGTATACGGCGCGGCCGACGACCACCTTGTCGGCGCCGGCGCGAATCGAATCCGCCGCGGTGGCTGCCCGCGCCTGGTCGTGCGCCTTCGGTCCGCCGGACGCGTGAATGCCCGGCGTGATGATGAGGAACCTGCTCCCGCAGGCTCGACGCACGGCGCGAACGTCGCTGGGCGCCGCGATGACGCCATCGCAGCCGCTCGCTTTGGCCAT
>JAXIPK010000014.1:0-2469 GCA_045402975.1 Acidobacteriota bacterium | reverse complement strand
TGCGCAGCAACCAGGCCGGACCGGTCAACCTGCTGAGCAACTGGTCAATCACTTTCACCCGGGTGCGGTAGGTGTCCACCAGTCTCTGCTTGTTCTCCACCCGCGTCTTGACCTGCAACAGGGTCTTCAACTCGCGGTCGGCAGCGGCGGTTTGCTCCTCGATCTTCTTGGCTTCCCGGTCCAGGTACCACATGGACCCGACAATCGGTCCCCCCGCCAGCACCAGGGCCACCACCAGCAGCACTACCTTGTTCGGGCCCTCAGCCGCCCCGAAATCAGGCGCGGCCGCGGCCGCCGCCCGCCGGCCCTTCTTCGGTTTCGGCAATCCCCTCAGGTCAATTCGGATCATAGGTCGTCAAAACTCCTCAAGGCCAAGCCTACGGCTACGGTAAACTGGCCCGCGTTCTGCTCGATCAGCGAGGATGCCGCCGCCGAGCCGATCCTCTGGAACGGGTTCAGCAATTCCACCGGCAGCGAGAACTCCTGCCGCAACGCTTCGAGCAGTCCCGGCACCTTCGACGAGCCCCCGGCCAGGTAAATGCGCTCGATGTGCTCTCCGGCCGCGGTGGCCCGGAAGAAGTCGAAGGTCTTCTGGATTTCCAGCACGATCACTTCCGTCACCTGCTGCAGCACCGGCAGCTTGGCGTCTTCGCTCACCGTGCCCACTTTGCGGCCCAGCTTCAGCCCTTCCGCGTCTTCGAAGTTCAGGTCCAGTTCCTTCTGCAGCGCATCGGTGTACTGGTTGCCGCCCACGCTCACGTCGCGCGGAAACAGCGGCGTGGTGCCCTTCACAATGTTGATGTTCATCACGCTGGCGCCCAGGTTCAGCAGGGCCACCGTCGAGCCCGGCGCGGGATCGTAGTTGTACTGGTAGCAGTTCTGCAGCGCGAAGGCGTCAATGTCCACCAGCGCCGGCTGCTTCCCGGCCAGCGACAGCACGTTGGTGTAGTTCAGCACCTTGTCTTTCTTCACCGCCACCAGCAGCACGTCCATGGTGGCGCCGCCCGTGCCTTCTTCCGAAAGGATCTGGTAGTCCACGTGTACGTCGTTGATGTCAAAGGGGATGTGCTGCGAGGCCTCGCTCTGGATGCTCTCCGAGAGCTCGGCGTCGCTCATGGCAGGCACCGTGATGCGCTTCACAATCACCGAGTGCCCGCTCACCGACGTGGCCACCATCTTGGCCTTGATCTGCTGTTCGGCGAACAGTTTGCTGATGGCCGCCGATACGCTCCCGCTGTCCACGATCATCGAATCCACTACCACGTCCGGGGGCAGCGGCTCAATGCCCACATGCGACGCGGTGATTTCCCCCCGCGTCCGCTTCAACTCCACCGCCTTGATCGAACTGGACCCGATGTCCAGCCCTACGATGGTCTTGGCTCCGCCTAGTCCAAACATGTTCGTTCCTCAGTCCCCGGCCCGCGCTCTGGGCTTTCTCCGAACCCGGCTTTCACTGGCTACGCTCTTTTTCTCCATCCAGGAATCCAGGATCGTCTTCTTGAACTTCCACCGGTTGCCCAGCTTGAAGGCAGGGATCTTTTCCTCATAGACGTATTTGTACAGCGTGTCCGGACTCACGCCCAGGTACTGCGACGCCTGCCGGATGTTCATTACTTCTCGCGGATCGGCCATATGCTGCGTCAGCCCTTTCCACAGTAAGTCGCTCCCCCGCTTCCACGGGAGACTGGCCTTCCCGGCCGGGTCCTGAAATGTATTTCCCTCTGCGTTCTCGGGGGGCGAATCTTCGAGTGCGGGAGTTATAGCAGCGTTACCTCCCATGCTGTCAAGCATGTACTTTGGTTTCCCCCGTTTCTTAGGGTTTCGCCCGGGGTTCCCCGACGCCACCTTCCGGCAAAAATCAGCCAACTTGTCCACATAGTGTAGCTTACATTGCCCTACCTACAATATCCTGTGGTGTTGATGAATCCGATTCGCGCATCCGTACCGTTAACCAAGTACTAATTTTTTCTGTGCCCTCGGGCGTTCGCCGCCTCTCTCTTGGTACTTCGGTGTGGGTGGGGAAGTGGGTGGGGAAGAGGAGACTCCGCCCGCTGGACTCCTGTGTGTGCAAACGGGTGTGTCCGGCCGCTTCAGCCGAGCCTGGTGGGAGGGTTAGTTGACCCTCTGGGCAACTTCAAGGGCTGCACACCCTTGTCACTCCCGTTTTGGGAGCGACAAGGGTGACAGAACCCTCGGCTAGTTGATGTCGAACTGCTCCTGGTGCAGCGCGGTATCGCTCTTGACGATCACGGTCTTCCCCGTAAGCTCCTCCAGTTCCGTGAGCAGTCTTGCGCCGTTGGTCTTGAGGTTCTTGGCGACTTCCGGGTGGACGCGCAGCATCACGTCGCTGCGCTCCAGTTGCTTCGCCATCTTGCGCATCTCCACGTAGATCTCGTTGCACACCGTGGCCACGGACTTGATCAGCCCGGTGCCGGTGCAATAGGTGCAGGCCATGCCCAGGGTGCGCTC
>JAXIPK010000260.1:0-7963 GCA_045402975.1 Acidobacteriota bacterium | reverse complement strand
CCGCTCGGCCACCACGTTGGTACGCGTGCCGCCTTCCACCACGTCAACGTTGAGCGTCAACCCGCGCGCCGGTCGCGCCAGCCGCGCAATGCGCAGAACCTGCGCCGCCAGCTCGTGCACGGCGTTCACGCCTTTCTCGGGCTCGACGCCGGCGTGCGCGGCGCGGCCTTCAACGACCATTTCGAATTCACCCACGCCCTTGCGCGCCGTCTTCAGCGCTCCGTGCAGGCCGGTGGCAGGCTCCAGCACCAGTACCGCGCGACTCCGCCGCGCCTCGCGCTCGATGACGGCACGGCTCGCCGCGCTGCCGACTTCCTCATCGCTCGTGAAAAGAAAAACCAGTCGGGCTCGCGGCGTCAGCTTCAGCGCTTGCAAGGCGTCGACGGCAAACAGTGCCTGCACCAGCCCGCCCTTCATGTCCACCGTGCCCGGCCCGTGAGCCCGGCCACCGCGCACGACAAACGGCGTCTTTTTCAGTGTGCCCAGCTCATAGACAGTGTCCATGTGGCCGAGCACGAGGAGTTGTCCTTCGGCGCGGCCGCCTCGGAGCAAGAGTTCGGAGCGGAGAATCGGCCCGCGGCCTCGCGTCGGCAAGAGCTGTACACGCGCCCCGCGGCGTCGCCACTCGGCCGCTAGAAATCGCGCCAACCGCCCGACTGTCTCCGGACGCGTGCTGGGCGATTCAATCGACACCGCCTTGCCCAGCAGCTTCACCATAGCGGCTTGCCGCGGCCGAAGATGTCTGTAGAGTTGGCGCACGGTCATCGGAAGCCATCATCCTAGCTTTCGGCCTGTTTGCGCGCAAGCGATAGACGGGCTACGATAATTGTTTCTCGAAGGAGGGCGCCTCATGGCTACATGGACGTTTGAACCAGGACACACCGCCGCAGAATTCCGCTGCAAGCACATGATGGTTACCTGGGTGCGCGGCCACTTCAAGAACGTTCGAGGCACGATGCGCTTTGATCCCGCCGACCCCACAAACGCGGTTATCGAAGCAACGCTCGACGCCGCCTCGATCTGGACGGGCGATCCCGACCGCGACGCCCACTTGCGCAGCGCCGACTTCCTCGACGCGGCCAGTCATCCCGCGATTACGTTCAAGAGCACTCGGGTCGAGCAGGTGGGCGGAACCGACTACAAGGTCTCCGGCAACCTCACCATTCGCGGCGTCACGCGCCCGGTGGTGCTGGATGTCCACCATCTCGGTCAGTGGCAAACGCCCTTCTGGGTCGGCAACGAAGACAAAGGGCCCGTCACCCGCGCCGGCTTCGTGGCTGAGACCCGCATCAACCGCCACGACTTCGGCGTGAGCTGGAACGGCGCACTCGACCGCGGCGGCATCGTCGTGGGCGACGAGGTCTTCATCACTCTCGACGTCGAAGCTCTCCAAGACAAGCTATAATCGATTCACAGCGCCACGAAAGGAGCGTGCCTTGTGAAAATGGACGCGGCGGAAATCCGCCGGCTGCTGCCGCATCGGGAGCCGTTTCTGTTGGTGGATGAGGTGCTCGAGGTCGAGCCCGGGCGGCGCCTGGTGGCGCTGAAGCACGTGCGCGCCGAGGAGCACTATTTCGCCGGCCATTTTCCCGGCGCGCCGGTGATGCCGGGCGTGCTCATCATCGAAGCCATGGCGCAGGCGGGCGCGCTGCTGCTCTTCCGCGAGGTGCCCGAACGTCAGTCGAAACTGGTTTTCTTCGCTGGCATCGATGCGGCTCGCTTCCGCGCCCCCGTTTTTCCTGGTGACGACCTTCGCCTGGAGATTGACGTGATTTCCTTCCGCAATACGCGCAGCAAGATGACCGGCAAAGCCTATGTGGGCGACAAGCTGGTGGCGGAGGCCGAGCTGCTGGCCACGCTGGTCGACCGTGAGCGCGCGGTAAAGAGAATGAGAGAGACCCCGGCAACTTCGTGAGCATCCATCCCACCGCCATCGTGGACCCGCAGGCGCGATTGCACTCCAGCGTGCGCGTGGGGCCGTACGCGGTGATCGGCGCCGAGGTTGAAATCGCCGAAGACACCGAAGTCGGCGCCCATGCCATCATCGAGGGGCCGATTCGCATCGGCCGCCGCAACCGTGTTTTTCCGCACACCTCGGTCGGACTGATTCCCCAGGACCTCAAGTTCAAGGGCGAGCGTAGCGAGGTCGTCGTTGGCGACGACAACCGTATCCGCGAGTTCGTCACCATCCATCGCGGCACCGAGGGCGGCGGCTCGATCACGCGCCTGGGCAGCCACAACCTCATCATGGCCTACTCGCACATCGCCCACGATTGCCAGATTGCCGACCATTGCATCCTCGGCAACGCCGCCACGCTGGCCGGCCACGTGGTCATCGAAGACTGGGCCATCGTGGGCGCCTTCAGCGGCGTGCATCAGTTCTGCCGCATCGGCCGGCACTCCTTCATCGGCGGCTACACCGTCATTACGCAGGACGTGCTGCCGTTTTCCTCCACCGTGCAGGAGCGCGAGACCCGCGTCTTCGGGGTCAACCTCGTCGGCCTGCGGCGGCGCGGCTTCGACCGCGAGAGACTCGAGCGCCTCCAGCAGGCCTTCCGCCTGCTGACGCAATCGAATCTCAACACCACCCAGGCGCTGGAGCAGATCCGCGCCTCGCTCAACCAGCACGAGGACGTCGAAGCCCTGGTGCGCTTCATCGAAACCTCCGAGCGCGGAGTGATTAAGTGAGCACCACCGACCGCTACGCCCTCATCGCCGGCAACGGGCAGTTCCCGCTGCTCGTTCTGCAGGAAGCGCAGAAGCAAGGCGTGGATATGGTGGTGCTGGCACTGCGCGAAGAAACGCGGCCTGAGATCGAGAAGCTCGGCGCGCGCGTCCATTGGGTGAGCCTGGGCGAGCTGCAGAAAGCGCTCGGCATCCTTCGGGAGGAAGCGGTGCGCAAAGTCGTGCTGGCGGGTCAGGTCAAGCACAAACAGATCTTCAGCGACATCCCGCCCGATGGTTTCATGGGGCAGCTCCTCGCGAGCCTGCCGCAGAAGAACACCGACGCGCTCATCGGCGCCATCGCCCAGGCGCTGGGCTTGGTCGGCATTGAGGTGGTGGACTCGACACTCTTCCTCCGCCATCTGCTGCCCGAGCCCGGCCCGCTCTCGACGCGCGCGCCCGACGCCGAGGAATCCGCCGACATCGCCTACGGCCGCCACATCGCTCGCACGCTGGCCGGGCTCGACCTCGGCCAGACCGTCGTCGTCAGCCAGCGCGCCTGCGTGGCCATTGAAGCCATGGAAGGCACTGACGCCGTCATCGAGCGCGCCGCCACGCTCGTAAACGGAAGGCGCCTGGTGATCGTCAAAGTATCGAAGCCCGGGCAGGACATGCGATTTGATGTTCCGGTGGTTGGCCTGCCGACGCTGGAAGTAATGAAGCGCTCGAACGCGACTGCGCTGGCGCTCGATGCCGGGCGCACGCTGGTCTTCGACGCCGAGGAATTCCGCCGCCGCGCCGACGACTACGGCCTAGCCGTCGCCGCCTTCGCGCCGGACAAGGAATAAGAATGGTGGAGAAAACGAGAGTCGGCGTGGTCGGAGTCGGCGATTTCGGCCGCCACCACGCGCGGCTCTACCGCGAGCTGGAAGGCGCCGAGCTGGTGGGCGTCTACGACGCCGACGCTGCGCGCGCGCGAACCATCGCTCAAGAGTTTGGCACGCAAGCTTTCGATTCGCTCGAGGCTTTGGCGAAAGCAGCGCAGGCGGTCAGCGTGGCCGTGCCCACAAAGCACCACGCGGCGGCCGGCCTGGAGTTGCTGCAACGCGGCTGCGATGTCCTGGTGGAAAAGCCCATCGCCGCCTCGCTCGCCGAAGCCGACGAGCTTGTCCGCGCCGCCGAAGCCGGCCGGCGCATCTTACAGGTGGGCCACACCGAGCGCTTCAACCCGGCCGTGGTCGCGGCGGCGGCAGTCGTGACGCAGCCGATGTTTTTTGAAGTGCACCGGCTGGGCGTGTTCAGCGGACGTAGCCTGGACGTGGACGTGGTTTTCGACCTGATGATTCACGACCTCGACATTCTGCTCAGCTTTGTGCCCGAGCGGGTCGAGCAGGTGCACGCCGTCGGCATCCCGATTCTCAGCTCCAAGGTCGACATCGCCAGCGTGCGCCTCGAATTCTCGAACGGCTGCGTCGCCAACCTCACCGCCAGCCGCGTCTCCACCGAAAAAGTGCGCAAGCTGCGCTTCTTCCAGCCGCACACCTACGTCTCGATTGATTTCACCCGGCAGGATGTGCTGGCGATTTCGCTCGACCCGGAGAAAGCCACCGGCGGCGTGTCGCCGCTCGGCCTCCCGGCCGGCTTGAGCGTGCGCAAGATTGAGGCGCGGCAGGAGGAGCCGCTGCGCGCCGAGTTGCGCGCGTTTCTGGAAGCAGTGCGGACTCGCCGGCCCGCTCCGGCCAGCGGCCGCGAAGGACGGCGCGTTCTGGAGCTGGCCGAGCGCGTGGCGGCCGCCATTGCCGCGCACGCGCAGAAGCTCCCGCCGAGCGTGGTGCCGGCCCCGGCGACGAAGTAGGAACGAGAACGACATGGGAAAGGACTCCGAGCTTCGATTGTTCGGCGGCTGGCCGGGCGCAGCCGCCACGGCCGCAGCCAATGCGCTCCTCGCGCCTTCCAAGGGCGCCAACCTCGAGCCGCGTCTCCTGGTCGACCTGAGCGATCCCTTCGCCAACATTCCCGTTGTCACCAGCGGCATCGTGCTTCCGCCCAGTGGCCAGGAAGACGAGCCGCAGCTGCTTCTGGACTGGGAAGACCCGCTGCTGCGCATTCCGATTCGCCGCACGATGGTGGTGCTGCCGGGCAAGGAAGGGGAGCCGGAGACCGAGCTGTGGACCGAGTGGAGCGACGAAGTAGCTACGCTGCGCTGGCGCACGGTGGCCATGGCGGCGTTCATCCTCCATCTGGCCGCGCTCATGCTGCTGGCGGTTTGGCCGCGGCTTTTTCCGGAGCGTGAGCTGACCGCGGAGGAGAAGAGGCAGCGCGCCAAGGAAACTCTGGCGCTGCTCTACATCCCGCCGGAGATTGTCGATCTGCCGGCGGCGCCTCCGCAGGAGCTGACGCCGGAGGAGCGCAGGCGCGCTTCGGTTCGCTCGCCCATCCATGTAGATCCGAGGGAGCTGGAGCGCATCATTCCGCCCACGCCGCCTCCCGGCGGAGGCGCGTTGCCGGGTGAGCCGTCGCTGCCGGTGCAGCCCACGCCGGCGCGTCCGGAGCGCCCGCGCGAGATGGTTCGGCTGGAGGATTTGCCGCAGCGCGAGCAAGGTGGAGCCGGTTCCGGCGTCCCACTGCCGAAGCCGTCCACCGCGGGCCGCGCCATCGAGGAGTCACTTCGTCGCACGCAGAGCGGCGGAGGCCAGGGCGGAGCTGGCGGCGTCCCCGGGCCGGGCCTCGGCACCGGCCCCATCCAGCCCAAGCTCAACACGCCGTATCCGCTGATCCTCTCCGACACCAAAGGGGTGGATTTCGGTCCCTACCTCGTCCGCTTGCTCCACGACGTGCGCCGCAGTTGGTACGCCGTGATGCCGGAGTCGGCCTACCTGGGCGACCAGGGCAAGGTCGTCATCATCTTCACCATCAACAAGGACGGCTCGGTGCCCGCCGACCAGCCCAACATCGTCAGCACCTCGGGGAAGATCCACCTCGACCGCCCGGCCTTGGCCGCCATCCGTTCCTCGGAGCCGTTTCCGCCGCTGCCCAAGGAATTCACCGGCGACAACATCGTTTTGCAGTTCACCTTCCTTTACAATCTCCCCGCCGAATACCCCGGCCAGTAATAGTAGCTGTCATTCCGAGCGCAGCGAGGAATCTGCTTTTGAAGCTGAATCGCACCCAAGTCGCCGGCATGCTGGTGCTGTTGGCTTTGCTGCTCTTCGCCACCGTTATCCGCTACTGGAAGGTCCTGCTTCCGTGAGTCTCCGCCCGCTGGTTGTCCTCCTCGGCCCCACGGCTAGCGGCAAGTCGGCGCTGGGGATGTTCCTGGCCGAAAAACTCGGCGGCGAGATTGCGGTTTGCGACTCGACCCAGGTTTATCGCCACTTCGACATCGGCACGGCGAAGCCCAGCGCCGAGGACCGCCGGCGGGTCCCGCATCACCTGCTCGACCTCTGCGAGCCCACAGAAGAGTTCACCGCCGGCGACTACTTGCGCCTGGGCCGTGCGACTCTGGAAGAAATCAGCCGCCGGGGGAAACTGCCCGTCGTCACCGCGGGGACAGGTCTGTACCTGCGGGCACTGCTGGAGGGCCTCTCGCCTCTGCCGCCGCGCTCGCCGGAGCTGCGTGCGCGTTTGCAGGAACAAGCCGAGGAGCGGGACGCCGAGCACCTGCATCGCCTGCTGGCGCGGGTGGATCCGCAATCGGCGCGCGAGATCTCGCTGTCCGACACGCCCAAGCTGGTGCGGGCGCTCGAAGTCTTCTTTGTGGCGCGTCGGCCGCGCAGTGAGCTGTTTCGCGCCGGCCGCCCGCGGTTGGAGGGTTATTCAGCGACCAAGGTCGGCTTGCAGCCCGATCGGCAGGAGCTCTACGCCCGCATTGAAGCCCGCGTCGAGCACATGCTGGAGGCAGGCTGGGTGGAGGAAGCGCGGCAGTTGCGGGAACGCTTCGGCGACGCGGCCAAGCCGTTCGGGTTTATCGGCTACAAACAACTGGCGGCGCATCTGCGCGGTGAAATCTCTCGCGCGGAAGCGGTGAAGCAGATCAAGCAGGAGACGCGGAATCTGGCTAAGCGGCAGCTCACCTGGTTCCGCAAGGAGCCCGGGGTGGAGTGGCTCTCCGGTTTCGGCGACGCCGCCAGCGTTCAGCAGGAGGCGTTGGCTTGGTTCCGCGCGGTTGCCGGAGGCGGTTAAGAAACTGTCTCGATGGGGAAGGAATCTGTTTCCGGGCTGTCCAGGGGGAAAGACTCCGTTTCCGGATTGTCCGACGGGTGCTTCTTTTCCTCTCGGCGTTCTTCGCGCCGTTGGCGCTTGAGCTGGGCTTTCTCCCGCAGCATTCTCTCGCGCTGCCGCTTGCGGAATGTCTGCTGATTCTTCGCCATGAGGCTCCCTTCGCCCGACGCTGAGAGTTCCCCTAGAATATCACGGACGGACGCCGCCGAGTTTTTTTTCAATCGCGCGCAGGGTGGCGCGAAGAAGTTGCTGGCTTTCGCCCCCGGTAGGGCGCATACTGTAGGCATGGGGGAAGGATGCCAGTGCAAATTCTATATGTAGGTTTCGATGTAGCTCCGACTGCTCGCAACTACAATTTCCGGGTGACCGACGGGGCCAAGGCGGTGCGGAACTTCACCGTCAGGGTCTTGCTGAACGCCTTCCGCGGCACTCAGTTGAAATTCCAGGATGGGCCGGAACTGTGTTGTGGACGGTTGAAGCGGGAACTGGAAGCGGAGTCCGTCGAATCCCCGGCCAAGCCGAGCCTGAGCGTCGAAGAGTGGGATGCCGAGGACTTCCTGCGGACCCGGTATCCGCGGCGGCACCGGTAGCGGCGCGCCCGTCCCGCGCCAGGCGACTCCGGACGGAATCTTTCGAAAAAGGGCTTGCGCGGCGCCGGGAGTTGTGCTACCCTTCAGTTGCGTTTGAAGCTCTTGTACCGCTGTAGAGATGTTGAACACAGAGGCCGCGAGCATCACGCTCGCGGTTTTTTCTTGTCAGCCTCGAGGCGTCGAGAGTAGCAAATAGCACCAACAACAAGGAGCAGTAAACAAAGTGACTACCAATGGTCGTGAGCAAGGCACAGTGAAGTGGTTCAACGCCTCGAAGGGCTATGGATTTATCCAGCGCCAGTCGGGAGAGGACGTGTTCGTCCACTTCTCCGCTATCCAGGGAGACGGCTATCGCAGCCTCCAGGACGGCGCCGCAGTTGAGTTCGAGGTGACCAAGGGCCCCAAGGGCCTGCAGGCCGCCAACGTAACCCAACTCTAAAGCTTCACTAAGCCGAACTCAAGAGCCGGGCCTTCGGGCCCGGCTCTTT
>JAXIPK010000364.1:0-3339 GCA_045402975.1 Acidobacteriota bacterium | reverse complement strand
GGCGGGACGGCGATCCGTCGGCAGACGTTCCAAGAGATCGACGCGCCGCGCTACTGGGCGGGCTGCATCAGCGACGATTACATGCTGACCAAGGCGCTGCGGGCGGCGGGACGGCGGATTGTTTTTGTCCCGCAGTGTCTGGTGACCACGCATCACGCCACGACGTGGTCGAAGCTAATTGAGTGGACGACGCGCCAGCTTCTGCTGACGCGCGTCTACGAGCCGCGGCTGTGGTGGCCGGGGATGGGCGTGCACGTCTTCTACTGCGGCGTGTTCCTCTTCGGCTTTGCGCTGGCGGCCTGGCTGCTACCGCAATCGTGGACGACCAGCGCGGTCATTCTGCTGACGCTGGCGGCCATCAGCGCGCTCTCGGTGGCGAAGGGCGTCTATCGGCTGGCGGCAGTGCAGTTGCTGATGCCGGACTACGGCGAGCAGTTGCGGCGCACCTGGTGGAGCCCGACCTTACAGGCGGCGCTGGCGCCGTGGCTGATGGCGCTGGCGTTTCTGCTTTCGGCGCGCACGCGGCGGCTCACCTGGCGCGGCGTCACCTACGAGCTGCGCTCCCCGTGGGAGACGCGCGTGCTGAGCAGCCGCTAGCGTTGCAGGCGGATGTTGTAAACGCAGAGCAGCGCGTTGCGCTCGCGCTGCGGCTCACAGACGTAACTGGACTTTCCCGCCTGTTTGCCCGCGTCCGCTTCCGCGGCCGAAAGGAACGGATCGCCGAAGAAGTTCAGATCGTGCGGGTACTGCACCGGATAGCCGGCACCGCTGGCCTTGAAGTGGATGTGCGCGGGATTGCGGGCCTTGGGATAGGCGCCGGGCTTGATGGTGTGGAACTCGAAGCGGCCCTGGGCGTCGGTGGTGAGGCTGCCGCGGATGCGTGCCGTGGTGGGCGGGGAATCGGGGCAGTTGTCACGCGGCAGCGTGCGGTCACGCTCCGCCGAGGGCGGCATGCAGTAGTAGCCGCTGGCGTCGGTGTTGTGGACGTCGAGGCGGACGCCGGCGACCGGTGTGACGCCGTCGGGGGCATAGACCACCCCACGTACAATGAGCGCCTGGCCGGGTTCATTCTCCGAAATGAGCACCACATGTCGCGGGCTCGCTTGCTGCGAGCTGTGGGCGAGAACGAGAGATTCGCCGCACGCGAGGGCGATTGCCGCCGCGACCGCAGCCAAGTACAGCGCCGACCGAGCCAGTGTTCCTGCTGTGCACATGCCATCCTCCGTACGGGGCAGATTCGTTTAGCTGGACGCCAGCAGGGGGGAGATGTTAGCGAGGCAGGTCGCGCTTCCAGAGACGAAACCAACCGGCTTCGCCGTAGCCGAGGGCGTCCCACCAAAGGTCAAGCATCTGGGGGTCGCCGCGCAGGATGCCGTCGCGACTGACGCCAGCAGGGGGTGGCACGATTTGCGCCAGGCGGTCGTAGACAAGAGCGCGCTCGTCCGGGTTCACACGCGCGAGAAGATGCCAGAGCGAAAACGCATCGCGCGGGCGGGCCTCGGAGAGAACGGTTTGCAAAGCGGCGGGGCGCGACTCGGGCGGGCCGAAGTCGAGCTGCTCAAGCGCGGTGCGGAACTTTTCGCTCGAGTCGCCGAAGAACGGCGTTCCCGGGCCGACGCCCGGGCGCGTGTGGCAAGCGCCCTCGGCGGGGATGAAGGCTTCGTGGCCGTTCGATTCAAAGGCGACCCAGCCGCTGGTGACGTCGACGCGGCCGGCGCCGGCGGAATCCACGCGAAGCGTGTACTGGCAGCCAAGGTCCACGGCGACGGCCGAGGGCGTCTCGACGAAGAACAGCCGCGGCGGCGCCCAGATGTACGCGTGGATGGTGCCCTGCGACATCTCCAGCCGGTGCTCGGTGAGCTGGGCACGCCGCAGGCGCAGGCGGGTGTTGGGCTCGACCTCGACCGCGCCGATGGCGCTTTCGAGGCGCGCGCGACCGTCGGGGCCGGTTTCGAGCCACTCGTCGGTGCGCAGCTTGGTCGTCTTCTCGAGGGAAGCGGCACCGACCTGCGGCGAGCCTTCCAGGCGCACGACTTCCCAGCCGTTCACCGATGGACGCGTTGCCATCCACAAGCCTGCGCCCACAGCCAAAACCAGAATGGCCGCGGCGGCAAGCCACCGCCAGCGCGCGGGCGACGGAAAGCGGACGCGAGTCCAATCGATGCGGCGCGGCTGGTGCCGGTACCGGCCGAGCAGTTTTTCCAGTCGCTCGACTTCGGGGTCGGGCTCGCCGGTCTTGTCCCAGAGATAATCGTCGTTCATTGTTTTCCTTCCAATTTCTCCCGCAGGGCCTTCATTCCGCGGTGCAGGTTGACGCGGACCGAGCCGTGAGTCAGGCCGGTGCGCTCGGCGATTTCGACGCCGGTCATTCCTTCTACGAGGCGGAGTATCAGCGTCTCGCGATAGGCTTCCGGCAGGCTGCGGATGGCTTCGAGCGCAGCGCGGGCTTCCGCATCTTCGGAGCTGCTGCGGGCGGGCAGCGACTCGGGCAGTTCGTCCACCGGGAGCAGCCGCCGGTAGAAATCGGTGGCGCGGTTGCGGGCGATGGCAGCCAGCCAGGCCGGGAAGAGCGCGGCGTCGCGCAGGGAATGGAGCTGCCGCAGGGCGCGCAGAAAAACATCCTGCGCCAGATCGTCCACCTCGCCGTAGGGCACGCGACTGAGCAGGATGCCGTGGACGACGCGGGCGTAGCGGTCGTAGAGCTGGCCGAAGGCGGCGCGATCGCCCGCGAGCGCGGCTTCGACGAGGCCCGCGTCCGGGGATTGAGCGTCGCTCAGCACGCTGCAACCCAGGTCGAGCGGAATCGCGTTGTCGAGGGTCGCCACATTCGCTCCCGTGGCGAAAGACGCCACGGAAGAAGAAATGTTAACAGGAAAGGACATGGAACCACGGATGAGCACGGAGTGAAAAGATTTCACCGCAGAGGGCACAGAGGACGCAGAGAGAGAACAGGCAAAAGAAGCGCGCCCCGACTGTATCGGGGCGCGCATGCAGAACGCTTGTTTAGTGCGTGGCGGTCAGGACGCCCTCCGCGGCCTGCTTGTAGCGCTCGTTGATGCGCTGCCAGTGCAGGTTGGCGAGGAAGTTGTCCACGTAGGCGGCGCGCTTGGGGCCGTCTTTGTGGTAGTAGGCGTGCTCGAAGACGTCGCAGGCGACGAGCGGAACGCCGCCCCAGATGGCGCCATTCATGTGCTCATCGACAAGGACGTTGAGCAGCCGGCCGGAGTAGAGCGAGTCGCAGACCAGCAGCGCCCAGCCACTGAGCTTGGCGGACAGCGCGGTGGCCTTGAAGTCGGCTTTCCAGAGGTCGAGCGTGCCGAATTCTCTTTCGATGGCGGC
>JAXIPK010000041.1:0-4427 GCA_045402975.1 Acidobacteriota bacterium | reverse complement strand
GTCTCGGCGGGCACCTCGGACATTCCTGTGGCGGAAGAGGCGCTGATCACAGCCGAGATGATGGGCAACCGAGTCGAGGCGCTCTACGACGTCGGCGTGGCCGGCATCCACCGCTTGATTCGCAACCACCCCAAGCTGACTGAGGCGCGGGTCATCATCTGCGTCGCGGGAATGGAGGGCGCGCTGCCGAGCGTGGTGGGCGGCCTGGTCAGCGTGCCGGTGATCGCTGTGCCGACCAGCGTCGGCTACGGCGCCAGCCTGAAAGGGTTGGCGGCGCTGCTGGCGATGCTGAACAGTTGCGCGTCGAATGTGGCGGTGGTGAATATTGACAACGGATTCGGCGCCGGGTGTTTGGCGAGTGTGATTAACCGACTGTAACCGCAGACCTGTGGTGAGCGCAGTCGAACCATGAACGCAGATAGACGCAGATAAGGAGCGAGAACGAATGGCGCAAGTCTTCCGGAAGCAGATTTTCTGCTGCACGAGCGAGGGCGAGGGGAAGTGCGCCGGCAAGGGCGGGCTCGAGCTGCTGCGAAAGTTCCGTGAAGAGGTGGCGGCGCGCGGGCTCACCGACATCCTGGTCACCAAAGTCGGCTGTACGAAACAACACGCCACCGGGCCGACGGTTATCGTGCATCCCGACGGGCTGTGGTATCAGCAGGTGACGCCCGACGACGTGGTGGAGATAATCGAGAAGCACATCCTGGGCGGCCAGCCGGTGGAGCGGCTCCTCAACCCCGAAATGCGCGTGAAGCCGGATTAGCCACTAAGGCACAAAGACACAAAGGAAATAAGTAAAAAAGATTCAGACTCTCTTTGTGACTTTGTGTCTTTGTGGCTATTGCTTAAAGAGGCGGGAGAAGATGGCGTCGGTGTGGCGGAGGGCGTGGCGGAGGTCGAAGGCCGCGTCAATCTCCTGCTTGGAGAGTTTGCCGGCGATGCGCGCGTCGGCCAGCACGGCTTGCTGAAAATCCTGTTTCTCGTCCCAGACTTTTTTCGCTGCGGCCTGAATCCAGGCGTAGGCCTCTTCGCGCGGCACGCCTTTGCGTACCAGCTCCAGCATCAGGCCTTCGCTGAAGACCAGCCCGCGGGTCAGCTCCAGGTTTTCTTTCATCCGCTCGGGGTAGACGCCCAGGTTTTCAATGAGCGCGGCGGTTTTGTCGAGCATGTAGTCGAGCAGGATGGTGGAATCGGGCAGGATGATGCGCTCGACCGAGCTGTGCGAGATGTCGCGCTCGTGCCAGAGCGCGACGTTTTCCAGCGCCGCATGGGCATTGCCGCGGATGAGCCGCGCCAGCCCGCAGAGCTGCTCGGCGGTGATGGGGTTGCGCTTGTGCGGCATCGCGGAGCTGCCGCGCTGCGCCGACCCAAACGCTTCCTCGGCTTCGCGCACTTCGGTGCGCTGCAGGTGACGAACCTCCAGCGCGATCTTCTCCAGCGACGCAGCGATGACGGCCAGCGTGGAGACGTAGTGCGCCAGGCGGTCGCGCTGAACGACTTGTGAGCTGATGGCGGCGGGCTTCAAGCCCAGGCGTTGGCAGATGTGCTCTTCCACCGACGGCGCGAGATGCGCAAAGGTGCCGACCGCCCCGGAAGCCTTGCCCACGCGCACCTCTTCGGCGGCGTTGGCGAAGCGCTGTCGGTTCCGCTGGCACTCGCTCCACCAGTTGGCCAGCTTGAGCCCAAAAGTTGTCGGCTCGGCGTGCACGCCGTGAGTGCGGCCGACCATGGGCGTGTCTTTGAACTCAAGGGCGCGCTTCTTCAGTACTTCGCTGAGGCGTTCCAACCCTGCGGCCAACAGTTTGTTGGCGTCGGCAAGCTGAAGGGCGAGTGCGGTGTCGAGCACATCCGAGCTGGTAAGCCCGAAGTGCAGGTAGCGCCCGGCGTCGCGGGCCTCGGTGGGAAGCTGCTCGACGACCGCCAGTGTGAAGGCAATGATGTCGTGACGGACGTCGCGCTCGATTTCCGCCACGCGCGCCGGCGCCGGCGGCTTGGCCGCGGCGCGCAGCCTCGCTGCGGCTTCCTTGGGAACCTGGCCGCACTCGGCCAGCGCATCGGTGGCGGCCAGCTCCACTTCAAGCCATTTGGCTATGCGGGTTTCGTCCGTCCAGAGGCGCCCCATTTCGGGGCGGGTGTAGCGGGCAATCATCGCGGGAGTTCAATCATACCCGATTTTGCAGGAGAAAAGCAGATCCCTCGCCCCTCCCTTTCTGCGAAAGGGCGGGACTTCCCTCGGCTTCGCTCGGGACAAGCGGGATGACAAGAGGGAAGCGTGGAATTAGTTGCTGGCTCCCGGGCGGTAGGGGCGTTTCTGATAGTTGCGGGCCTGGCGGGTGAGGTCAGCGTCGCGCGAGCCTTGTAGAACTTTCTGGTACTCAGCCAGAGCCAGCTCGCGCTTGCCGAGTTGGTCGAGAATCTTGCCGCGCTCGAGCAGCGCCTGGGCGGCGACGCGGGGGTTGACGCTGGGGACGTCCTTGACGCGGGCCAAAGTTTCGAGCGCGCGGTCGAGAGAGCCCTGCGCCGCTTCCACACGGGCCAGCTCGACCAGGCCGTCTTCGGGGCCGAGGATGCGCGGGTTGTGCGGGTGCGCCAGCATCTCGACGATAAACAGGCGGCAGAGCTGCATGGCCTCGCGGTAGCGCTCGTTCTCGCGGTAGAGCTTGGCGACTTCCAGCATGAAAACCGGGTTGCGCGGATAGCGCTCCAGCAAGCTCTGCCCGGACTGCAGCGCCTGGCTCCGCCGGTTCTCGCGGACGTTGGCCACCACCATCAGCACTTGGGCGTAGGTGCGCAGAAACTCGCCCTTCTCGGCCGCTTCCCCCAAATACATCAAGCCGCGCTCGCGGTTGCCCGAGGAGCCGAGGAAGAAAAGCAGAAAACGCTGGGAGCGCGGCAGGCTGCCGATGACGTAGTCGTGCACGCCCAGCACCAGGCCGGCGTCGTGGATGTCCGGATAGAGAGTGCGGACTTTCTGCATGTACTCATAGGACTCTTCACCCGCGCGCAGGCCCTTGATGTAGTCGGTTTTGACGCCGGCGAGATAGTTGGCCATGTTGCCGCGCGTCATTCCCAGGGCGAAGAGCCCGTCGACGTCGGTGGGGTTGCGCTGCAGGCGACGCTGGGCGCGCTGCTCGGCCTGCTGCAGGGCGGCGTGAAAGTGCTGGTCCAGTTTCGGGTCGGGCGGGATGCGCTGGTGGCGCAGGAACTCGTTGCTGGTGACGAAAAGCTGGCTCTGCAACGTCCCCTGGCGGGCCAGGATTTCGTACAGAATCGCCGAGCTCCAGAAGGAGCAGACGGTGGCGCTTTCCGGCTCGGCGCCGGCCACCTGCTCGAACAATCGAATGGCGTCAGCGAATTCCAGGTTGTAGAGGTGGTCGAAGGCGGCGCGGAGCTTGTCTTCACTGGCAGGAGAAACCGCGGCGGCGGACGCGGGCCGCAGGGAGGCTTGCGGGGGCGCTTGGCCCTCGGCTGAACACACCGCGGAACTGGCCAGCAGGGCCAGAGCCAGCAGGATTCCCCCCCTCCGGAGACGCACCGCGTCTTTGTACACCGGCAACCCATTGGCACGCAAGCGGCAAAGACAGATAGGAAGACAGACAAGAATGTCTGTCCTACTAGAAGTGGAGGGGGCCGAGCGGAGCGCGCTGAGAGGTTACATACAACTGCGGCCGGCAGGAAAGGGAAAGCGGGAAGCGGGCGCGACGCCGCTCCAGCGCCTGTTCGGCGGCGAGGCGCGCGACTTCGGGCGAGTTGTTGTTCTCGCTCAGGTGGCCGAGGATGAAGACGCCGGCGGCGCCGTCGAAGTCGTGCTCGAGGAAGCCCGCCAGCGCGTCGTTGGAGAGGTGGCCGAGGCGGCTCATCACGCGCTGCTTGATGAACCAGGGATAGGGGCCGCGGCGCAGCATCTCGATGTCGTGGTTGGCTTCCAGCAGCAGGCAGTCGCAGCCGCGCAGTTGTTCTTTGACCAGGCCGGACAGGTAACCGAGGTCAACTGCATAGGCGATGTGTGTGCCCTGGGTGGTGAAGCGGAAGGCGACCGGCTCGCGCGCGTCGTGGGGAATGGAGAACGGCAGCACCTCGATATCGCCGATGAGCAGCCGCTGGCCGGGCCGGAAGCGCTCCAGCTTGGGAAGCGACGCCGTGGCGGGCAGCGCCTCGGCGGTGCCTTCGGAGAGAAACACAGGGACGTTGAACTCTTCTGCCAGGGCCGCCAGGTGCGCGGCATGGTCGGCGTGCTCGTGGGAGATGAGGATGGCGCTGATGCCGTCGGGAGGGAGTCCGGCGGCTTCCAGGCGCTTCAGCGTTTCGCGTTTGGAGAGGCCGGCCTCAATCAGCAGGCGCGTGCGGGGAGTCGAGAGCACAACGGCATTGCCGGAAGACCCGCTGCCCAGGATGGTGAGTTCGACCGCCAGTCGCTTTCCCCTTCC